>JBBJOH010000064.1:0-6703 GCA_037720995.1 Thermoleophilaceae bacterium | reverse complement strand
CCAAGCACCTCGCCGAGGTCGATCCCGAGATCGCAAAGGTGGTCGAGGACGAGGAGCGCCGCCAGGAGTCGACGCTGGAGATGATCGCCTCCGAGAACTTCGTTCCCCAGGCCATCCTCGACGCGCAGGGGTCCGTGCTCACCAACAAGTACGCCGAGGGGTACCCGGGCCGCCGCTACTACGGCGGCTGCGAGCACGTGGACGTGGCCGAGCGACTGGCCATCGACCGCGCCAAGGAGCTGTTCGGCGCCGAGCACGTCAACGTCCAGCCCCACGCCGGCGCCCAGGCCAACGCGGCCGTGTATCACGCGCTGCTGCAGCCCGGCGACCGGATCCTGGGCATGAAGCTCGACCACGGCGGTCACCTGAGCCACGGCATGAAGATCAACTTCTCCGGCCGCCTCTACGACATCGTGGCCTACGGCGTCGACGAGCAGAGCTCGTTGATCGACATGGACGCCCTGCAGAAGCTGGCCGATGAGTTCAGGCCCAAGCTGATCCTGGCCGGCTGGTCGGCCTACCCGCGCGAGCTCGACTTCCCGCGCTTCCGCGAGATCGCGGACTCGGTGGGCGCGCTGCTGATGGTCGACATGGCGCACTTCGCCGGGCTGGTGGCCGCGGGCGAGCACCCCAGTCCCGTGCCCCATGCGGACGTGGTCACCACCACGGTGCACAAGACGCTCGGCGGCGCCCGCGGCGGCATGATCATGTCTCGCGAGGAGCACGCCAAGAAGATCGATTCGGCTGTCTTTCCCGGCCAGCAGGGCGGCCCTCTGATGCACGTGGTGGCGGGCAAGGCCGTGGCGTTCAAGATCGCCCAGTCCGAGCTCTTCCGCGAACGTCAGCGCCGGACTCGCGCGGGCGCGCGCGCCGTGGCCGAGGAGTTGCTCACGGCCGGGGTCAACGTGCTCACCGGCGGCACCGACGTCCACCTCGTGCTGGTCGACCTGCGCGAGTCCGACCTGGACGGCCAGCAGGCCGAGGACCGGCTGGATGACATCGGCATCACCGTGAACCGCAACGCCGTGCCGTTCGACCCGAGGCCACCGTCGGTGTCCTCGGGCCTGCGCGTGGGCACGTCGGCGCTGGCTACCCGCGGCCTGAGCGTCGAGGACTTCGGCGAGGTGGGCCGGGTGATCGCCCAGGCGCTGGCCGGCGACTTCTCGGACTCCGAGCGCACCGAGCTGGCCGAGCGCACTCGCGCGCTGGCCGAGCGCTACCCGCTCTACCCTCAGCTCGCGCCCGCCGCCGCCTGATCGGAGCCCCTTGGGCGAGCACCGGACCGAGGATCTCTTCCGGCTGGAGGGCGTCGAGGCCCGGCGGGCAGGGAGGTCCGTCCTGCGGGGCCTGGACCTCGAGCTGGGACGCGGGGCCACCGCGATCCTCGGCCCTTCGGGCTACGGCAAGAGCACGCTTCTGCGCCTGCTCAACCGGTTGGCCGATCCGGTCGCCGGCTCGGTGAGCTTTCGCGGGCGCGACGTGCGCGAGCTCGATCCCCAGGAGCTGCGCCGGCGCGCCTGCCTGGTGCCCCAGACCCCGGCGCCGCTGCCGGGATCGGTGGCGCACAACGTGGAGCTCGGTCCCTCGCTGTGCGGCCGTACGGCCGACGTGGGGCGGGCGCTGGCGCTGGCCGGCCTGGACGAGAGCTTCGCCGATCGCACCGCCACCGAGCTGTCCGTAGGGGAGCAGCAGCGCGTGATGCTCGCCCGGGCGCTGGCGCTCGAGCCCGACGCCCTGTTGCTGGATGAGCCGACGTCGGCGCTAGACGAACGTGCGCGTGACGGGGTGGAGCGTACGCTCGGCCGCCTGGCCGCCGAGCTCGACGTGTCGGTGGTCCTGGTCACCCACGACCGGGGCCAGGCCAAGCGGCTGGCCGATCGGGTCGTGGAGCTGGCCGAGCACGTGGCTGTGCCGACTTCGGCGTGATGCCCTGGACGAAGCCGACATCCTTGTCGCCTTCGTAGCGTGATGCCCTGGACGAAGCCGACATCCTTGTCGCCTTCGTGACCGCGGGCGTGGACATCACGTGGGGAGAGGTGGCCGCCACCCTCGCGCTGGTGGCCGTGGCCATCGCCGTCTCGCTCCTGCGCCAGACCCGGCTGGAGAGCGACATCGGTATCGCGGTGGTGCGCTCCTTCGTGCAGCTGGTGGCGGTCGGCTACGTGATCCAGGCGATCTTCGACTCCGACAGCATCCTGGTGGTGATCGCGCTGCTGGCCGCGATGGTGATGGTGGGCACGCTCACCGCCCGGCGGCGCGCCGCCAAGGTGCCGGGGGCGTTTGCCCCGCTGCTGATCGCGCTGTCGGTGGCCGCCGCCACCACGTTGGGCATGGTCCTCGCCCTGGGCGTGTTCGAGGCCGAGCCGCGCTACCTGGTGCCGGTGGGCGGAATGGTGATCGGCAACGCGATGACGGCCGCGGCCGTTGCGCTCAACCGCCTCGCCGACGACGTGGCCGGCCACGCCGGGCAGATCGAGGCCACGCTCGCGCTCGGGGCCTCCGCTCGGGAGGCGTCGAGGGATCTCGTCGCCCGGGCGCTGCGCTCCGGACTGATCCCACTTCTCGACCAGACCAAGACGACCGGCCTGGTGAGCTTCCCCGGCGTGATGGTCGGCAGCCTGGTGGCCGGCGCCGAGCCGATCGACGCCGTGCGCCTGCAGCTCGTGCTGCTGTGGATCCTGCTGGGCGGCGTGTCGCTGTCGGCCCTGATCGCCACGGCCCTCGGCTACCGGGGCTTCTTCACGCCCGCCCACCAGCTCAGGGAAGTCCCCGAATGACCCGCCGTCCGTAACCGGTCCGATGGTCGCCTACCGCGCACACTCCGCCGCGTCGCCCGCCGTCGCCTGGGCCCTGCTTTCCCAGCCCCGGCGCTGGCACGAATGGGCTCCGCACATCCGCGGGGCCTGGGGGCTGGGAGACCCCGAGATCCGGCAGGGCGCGCGAGGTGCCGCCCGGCTCCTGGGGGCAGTGCCGGTGCCCGCCACCATCACCGACAAGACCGCGGGGGAGTCCTGGACGTGGAGGGTCGGAGGAGTGTCACTGGTGCACGCGGTGCGGCGAAGGCGCACCGGTTGCGAGGTCGCGATCGAGATCCACGCCCCCCAGGCGCTCGAGGCCGGGCTGGCCGTGACCTACGGCCCGATCGTCGGCCTGCTGGTCAAGCGGCTGGCTGCCGTGGCGGCGAGGCAGGAGCAACTATCCTGAGCGTGTGACCGGGGCAGCCGATCCCTTGCGCGAGCTCTCAGCCGGGGCTGCCCTGAAGCCGCGACTGCGCGGCGTATCGCACCAGTGGGCGTTCTTCGTGTCGCTCGTGCTCGGCGCCGTGCTGGTGCTCACGGCACCGTCGGGGAAGGCGATGGCGTCGGCCGCCGTCTACGCGGGCTGCGTGGCAATCCTGTTTGGCACCAGCGCCCTCTACCACCGGATCGACTGGCGCACGGAGTCCGCGCGCCGGTGGATGCGGCGGCTCGACCACTCGGCCATCTTCCTGCTGATCGCGGGTTCGTACACCCCCTTCGCGATCCTGGTGGTCGACGGGACGCTGGCCGACGTGGTCCTGGCCGTGGTCTGGGCCGGCGCCGCGGCCGGCATAGTGCTCAAGCTGATCTGGATCGATGCCCCCAAGTGGCTCGCGGCCCTGATCTACGTGCTGCTGGGCTGGGTCTCCATCGCCACCATGCCCGACATGGCCGGCGATCTGGGAATCACCGCCACGGCGATGGTGGCGGCTGGCGGCCTGCTGTACACGGTCGGGGCGGTGGTCTACGCGATCCGCCGGCCGGATCCGTCACCCACGGTGTTCGGCTACCACGAGGTCTTTCACCTGCTGGTGATCGCAGCATCCGGGCTCCAGTACGCGGTCATCGCGTTCTGGGTCCTGCCGGCGAGCTGAGAACCGGCGCATTCCTGCGTCATCGGCCCCTCGTGTGCGAAGCACACATCGGGACCTGCTTCCTTGGACTGCTTGGTTCTCAACTCCCTGCTGGCAGAGAGCTGAGTTAACGGCCACCGGCGGGGCTAGTGTCCCGCGGGAGATGAACGACCTCGACGCGCTCTGGGCGTTCCTGGTCGCGGGCGCCGTGGCCGTTGCGCTCACCCCGCTCGCCGCCCGGCTGGCCCAGCGGGTCGGTGCCATCGACCAGCCGCGCGAGCGGTCGCTGCACGAGTACCCGACCCCCCGCCTCGGCGGCCTGGCGATCCTGGCCGGCTGCCTGGCGGCCGGCATCCTGTTCCTACCCGGGTCCGTGGAGACCCGCGGCATCCTGGGCGGAGCCGTGGCGATCACCTTCGTGGGAGCGCTCGACGACATACTGCCCGGGGGGCTGTCACCGCTGCCCAAGCTGGTGGGCCAGTTTGCCGCCGCCGCCCTGGTCGTGGCCTCCGACGTACGCGTGGAGAACCTCACGCTGCCCTTCATCACGCCGCTCGACCTGGGCAGCTGGGGGATACCGCTGACGCTGGTGGGGATCGTGGCCGTGATGAACGTCGTGAACTTCACCGACGGCGTCGACGGGCTGGCGGCCGGCGTGTGCACGATCGCGGCGGGCACCTTCGCGGTGATCGCCCTGTCGCTCGACCGCGTGGACGCGGGCATCCTGGCCGCCGTCGTGGCCGGCGCCGCGGTCGGCTTCCTGCGCCACAACTTCCACCCCGCGTCGATCTTCATGGGCGACTCCGGCTCCAACCTGCTCGGGCTGTTGCTGGCCTGCGTGGCCATCCAGGGCGTCCTCAAGACGGCGGCGGTAGTGGCCCTGTTCTTCCCGCTGGTGATCCTCGCCGTGCCCGCGCTGGACGCCACCTTCGTGGTGGCCAAGCGGATCAAGTACCGGCGGCCGGTGTACTCGGCTGACCGCTGGCACTTTCACCACCGCTTCGCGAACATCGGCTTCTCCACGCGGCGAACGGTGCTCTACCTCTACGCCTGGACGCTCGCGCTCGCCGCCCTGGCGCTGGCGCTGCGCTTCGTGCCCTACTCGCAGGACGACGGCCGCCTGAACGCCGGCTGGGCGCTGGTGATGGCCGGCTTCGGCCTGGTCGCGCTTGCGGCCAGCGTCTACCTGGTCTACGTGCTCGAGCTGTTCAAGTTCCGCCGCTTCCGCGAGCGCCAGCTGCGCCGCCAGCAGCTCAGCGAGTCCGAGATCGAGCAGGAGATCGTGCGGGAGGTCGAGACGGGGGAGTTCGATGCCAGCGATGTGCGCTGAGCCGCTGGCCCGACCGACGGCGCCGTCCGGCCGCTACAGCACCGGCACGCGCGCTCAGAACAGAGACCCCTGCCGCGCTGGCGGCGGCTCTCGCGGCGCCGGACTCTCCGCGGGGGCGGGGCGCAGGAAGCGCCGGCCGTGGCCACGGGTGAGCTTGGCCAGCCGCTCCCGCTCGGACCTCGGCGCGTAGGCGCCGCGGGCGTACAGGCGCTCGTAGAGCGGCAGCAGGTCGGGGCGCTGCGATCGCAGCCAGTCGAGGAAGATCCCGCGTACCTCGCCACGCAGGTGCAGCGCGATGCCCCCGACGCTGACGGCACCCGCCTCCTCGGCCAGCTCGAGGATGCGCTCGACCTGCTCGGGCGAGTCGTTGACGCCGGGCATCAGCGGCGCGATCAGGATGCCGCAGGGGATCCCGGCGCGGTTGAGCTCGGCCACCGCCTCCATCCGCGCCCGGGGGTGGGGAGTGTGCGGCTCGGTCGACCGCCACGCCTTCTCCTCGAGCGTCGGGATGGACAGGTTGGCGCTGATCTGGGGGACCTGCTTCATCAGCTCCAGGTCGCGCAGCAGCAGCGGCGACTTGGTGAGCACCGAGCCGGGCGTGTCGTGGTCGGCCAGCGCGCGCCAGATGTCGGGCATGAGCTTGTAGCGACCCTCGACCCACTGGTACGGGTCGGTGTTGGTGCCCATGGCCACGTGCTCGCGCTTCCACGAAGGGCGGGCCAGCTCGCTGCGCAGGACCTCGGGCACGTTGACCTTGACGACGATCTGCTTCTCGAAGTCACGGTCCGCGTCGAACCCCAGGTAGGTGTGGGTGGGGCGCGCAAAGCAAAATTTGCATGCGTGGGTGCAACCTCTGTAGGGGTTGATCGTCCACCGAAACGGCATCTGCGACGCCTTGGGCACCCGGTTCAGCGCAGACTTCGACCGCACCTCGTAGAAATTCGTCTCGAGCGTCTCGGGCGCGTCGAAGGTGCGGACGGCGGCCGGCTCGCGGTAGCCCGGCAAGGTCCTCGACTCCTCGGCGTCGACCTTCAGCTCATCCCAGCGCATACGAACACATGTTCGCAGACGCGGAGGCGGAAGCCCCGCTGGCTGCTACTCCCCGGCCACCGTCGCCACCAGCCGCCGCGACCCTCCGCTGTCGCGGTGCTCGCACAGATAGATCCCCTGCCAGGTCCCCAGGGCGAGCCGGCCGCGAGACACCGGCAACGTCAGCGAGGGCCCCATCAGCGAGGCCTTGATGTGGGCCGGCATGTCGTCGGGGCCCTCCAGCGTGTGCGTCCAGTACGGCGCTTCCTCGGGCACCGCCTCGTTGGACCACGACTCGAAGTCGCGCCGCACGTCGGGCGAGGCGTTCTCGTTCACCGTCAGCGAGGCCGAGGTGTGCTGGATGAAGAGGTGCAGCAGCCCGGCGTCCACGTCACCGATCTCGGGCAGCCCGGAGACCACCTCGTCGGTGACCAGGTGAAAGCCGTGGGGGCGAGCTTTGAGGGCTATCTCAC
>JBBJOH010000063.1:0-6718 GCA_037720995.1 Thermoleophilaceae bacterium | reverse complement strand
AGCGGCACCGAGCTCATCACCCAGATCGGCCAGAACACCTCGAAGCCGAGGCTGCGCAGGCGTCGCAGCAGCCACCAGGAGTGGGTGGCGCAGTAGACGTCCAGCGTCTCTGGCTCCTGGGTCTTCGCGACGCGGTCCAGTGCCTGGAGCACCACCGGCACCAGTTCCTGTGAGCTGGCCGCGACCGCCGGCCCTATCTCGTCGTCCGTCCCGGCCCAGCACAGGGCCGTGGCCTGTCCACTTCGCTCGTCCATCGAGGCCAGGCAGGTGCGCGTGCGGGCGAAGAACTCGTGCAGCGAGCCACGCTCGTGCCCGATGGCCGGCGGCTCCAGGCGCTGCCACTCGGCCACGGCCCGGTCGGGCCCGAGCACCACCACCGCGGGCTCGGCGGCGTCGATTATCCACGACCGTCGCTCCAGGAACTGCTCCGTGCGGGCACGCATGTGCCAGTGGCCGGCAGCGGGCATCAGGCCGAAGTCGGTGAGCATGTTCAGCGCCCGCGAGACCCCGGGGGCCACGGACACGCGGCCGAGGTCGGGGGTGGGGTCTCCGGGCAGACACCGCCCGACCAGAGCGGGCCCGATCCCGCGGCCGGAGTGACTGGGCAGCACGTGCACCTCGGCCAGCTCCTCCATGTTCTGGAAGCGACAGGTGCGCGCGAAGCCCACCGGGCTGCCCTCGTGCTCGGCGATCACGAAGCTGCCCTCCTGCGCGACGACGTACTCGAGCAGCGGCCGGCGGCGGCGCCACTCACGCTCCAGCTCCTCGCCCCCGGGCGGCGACCCGGGGTCGATGGCCAGCGACCGGGCCATGCCGTGCAGGGCCAGCCGCGAGAGATCGAAGGAAGCCCGCAGGTCCCTGGCGTGCCCTTCGCGGAAGGTCAGGCCCGGCATCGTCAGCGGGGCCGGACTCACCGGACGTCCTGCAGGAAGCTCTGGGTCATCGAGGAGCGAGGCTACCGGCGCCGGGAGGTGGAGGTCTTCAGAGCAACCGGGCCCGGCGGCGGGCTTCGTCGAGCGCCGGCTTCATGGGCGCGGGCAGTCGCCGCCGCACGCGCCAGGGGGCACCGCAGAAGGCGTGATTGGCGACGGTGGCAAAGCCCTGCTCGTCGGTGCGCAGGGCCAGCAGCAGGTGCGCGATGCGGTCCGAGGGCGGAAGCTCGGGGTCGGTGGCGCGGACGCAGAAGCAGTGCACCCGCGCGCCGCCGGGCGGCATCAGGACGGCTCCTGCCTCCCCCACCAGCCAGATGCCCAGCGCGCTGCACTGGAGCGCCAGCCCGGTCTCGCGCTGCAGGTCGCGTTCGGCGTGGCCGAGCAGGTCGCCCAGCAGGCCCTGGGCCACCGGCTCGGTGCGGTTGTGGCGGGCTCCCTTTCTCCGCAGGACGCTCGCGCCCCGGAAGGCGTACAGCTCCGGGATGATCCAGGCCTGCGCGAAGGCGGCGAGGGCCACGGGCAACGTGAGCCAGGTGACGGCCAGCAGGCCGATCCCGATTAGGACGAAGGGAGCCGAGTAGGCGATCGTCCAGAGCCGCCACACCCGCGCGTTGCGGTCCAGATAGCGCTGGTCGGCGACCGGTCGCCACGGGACCTGCGCTATCTCCGGCAGGGCGGGGGCAGACCCCGCCGGCGCTGCCATCGCCGCGGCCGTCCTAGCCGCCGGCGATCGGGCGGCGCATGATCACCAGCTCCGCGTCCCGGGGCAGCTCGCGGACCTGCGTGGCCTGGCCGTCGCCGTGGTCCAGCACGCCGATGTAGCCCTCGTCGAGCTGGTCGCGGAACTCCCGCACGGCGGCGTCGAAGGCCGCCTGGTCGGCTGCGCTCCACTCCGCCAGCGTGGAGTGCCCGCTGGCGTCCATCCTGATCAGTCGCGACATGGGAGATCCTTCGTTCGGGTGCCCGACCGATGGTACGCCCCGGGCAAAGCCCTCAGATCACTCCCGGGGTTCGTCGCTGGGGCTGCGACGGTGGAGGCGGCCTTCTCGGGCCGAGCTCGACTCGATGTCGGTCCCGCCCTTCATCGAGGCTCGATCCGCTCGCGGACGAGACGCTGCACCTCGCCGCCGTCGGCCGTGCCCTTCGTCGCCTTCATCACCGCCCCGACGATGGCGCCGATCGCCTTGTGGTTCCCGCCACGTATTTTTTGCACCGCGTCGGCATTGTCGGCCATCGCCTGATCGACGATCGTGCCCAGCTCGTCGCCGCCGGCCTTGGCCAGGCCCCGATCCTGGACGATCGCCGCGGGGTCGCCGCCCTCCTCGACCAGCACGCCCAGCACCTCCTTGGCCGCCGAGCCCGCGACCTCTCCCTCCTCGACCAGGGCCACGAGTCGCGCGAGGGCGCCCGGCTCGAGCGCGGCCTGGTCCGGATCGCGGTCGTCGAGGCGCGAGAGCAGCTCGCCGGTCACCCAGTTGCCCACCCCGCGGGGGTACGAGCAGTCCGTGGCGATCGCGGCCTCGAAGAAGTCGCCCAGCTCGGGGCGAAAGGCCAGCAGGCGGGCGGCGTCGGCGTGCAGGCCGTGATCGCCCTCCAGGCGGGCGGCGCGGTCGGCGGGCAGCTCCGGGAGGGCGGCCCGGGCACGGTCCAGCATCTCCCGGGTGGGGGCGATCGCGACCAGGTCGGGCTCGGGGAAGTAGCGGTAGTCGTGCGCCTCCTCCTTGGAGCGCAGCGAGCTGATCGCCCCCGTGCGCGGGTCGAAGTGCAGCGTCTCCTGGGTCACCTGGCCGCCGTCGCGCACGATCATGGTCTGGCGGGCTATCTCGGCGTCCACGCCGCGCTCGAGGAAGCGGAACGAGTTCATGTTCTTGAGCTCGGTCTTTACGCCCAGCTCGCTGGAGCCCTGCGGGCGGATCGACACGTTGGCGTCGCAGCGCAGCGAGCCCTCCTCCATGTTCACGTCCGAGACGCCGAGCTGGCGTAGGGTCACCCGCAGCAGGCGCAGCCACTCCGACGCCTGGGCGGCAGAGCGCACGTCGGGCTCGGTCACGATCTCCACCAGTGGCGTGCCGCCGCGGTTGAAGTCGACCACGCTGGCCTCGGCGGAGTGGATCCGCCCCGACTCGCCGGCGTGCACGAGCTTGGCGGCGTCCTCCTCCAGGTGCGCGCGGTGGACGCGGATGTCGCCCAGACGGCCCGGACCGCAGATGGGAACGTCGTACTGGGACACCTGATAGCCCTTGGGCAGGTCGGGATAGAAGTAGTTCTTGCGGTGAAAGACCGAGCGCGGGGCCAGCTCGCAGCCCAGCGCCATCCCCACCATCAGCGCGTAGTGCACGGCCTCGGCGTTGACCACCGGCAGCGTGCCGGGCAGGCCCAGGCACACGGGGCAGGTGCGGGTGTTGGGCTCCTCGCCGAACGACAGGGCGCAGGAGCAGAACATCTTGGTCTTCGTGGCCAGCTGTACGTGGATCTCCAGGCCGATGACCGGCTCGTATGCGGTGGGGGGCGGGTCAGACACGTGCGGCGCTCCCGTCGAAACCGATCGCCTGCTCCAGCGCGTAGGCCGCGTCCAGGATCATGTTCTCGCTGAAGGCCGGGCCGGCCAGCTGGATCCCGACGGGCAGGCCCTCGGACAGGCCGCCCGGGATCGAGATGGCCGGGATCCCGGCCAGCGGCATCGGCACCGTGCAGAAGTCGAGCAGGTACATGGCCAGCGGGTCGCCGGTCTTCTCGCCCAACGGGAAGGCGACCGTCGGCGAGGTCGGCGTGACGATCAGATCGACCTTCTCGTAGGCGGCCCGGAAGTCCTCGGCGATCTTGGTGCGCACGCGCTGGGCGCTGCCGTAGTAGGCGTCGTAGTAGCCGCTCGACAGCGCGTAGGTGCCGATCATGATCCGCCGCTTGACCTCGTCGCCGAAGCCCTGCTCGCGGGTCTCCTCGTACAGCGACAGCAGGTCCTGCACTTCGCCGGCGCGCCTGCCGTAGCGCACCCCGTCGAAGCGGGCCAGGTTGGCGCTCGCCTCGGCCGGCGCGATCACGTAGTAGGCGGCGATCGCCTGCTCGGAGTGGGGCAGCTCGATCTCCTCCAGCGAGCCCCCCAGCGCCTCGATCCGCTTCAGGGTGGCCTCGAACACCTCGCGCACGCCGGGCTCGATTCCCTCCCCGGTCAGCTGCGGCGGGATGCCGAAGGTCAGGCCGTCGAGCCGCTCCGCGGCGGGCAGGACCACCTCCTCGGGCAGCCCGGTGCAGGTCGAGTCGCACGGATCGGCGCCGGCCATGTGCCTGAGCAGCAGCGCGGCGTCGGTCACGTCCCGGGTCAGCGGACCCGCCTGGTCGAGCGAGGAGGCAAAGGCGATCATCCCGTAGCGCGAGACCGCCCCGTAGGTGGGCCGCAGGCCGACCACCCCGCACAACGACGCGGGCTGGCGCACCGAGCCGCCGGTGTCGGTGCCTATGGCCCAGGGAGCCAGCCCGGCCGCCACGGCGGCGGCCGAGCCGCCGCTGGAGCCGCCCGGCACCCGGCTTCGGTCCCACGGGTTCAGCGCCGGCCCGAAGCCCGAGCTCTCGTTGGAGGAGCCCATGGCGAACTCGTCCATGTTCGTCTTGCCCAGCATCGGCGCTCCGGCTGCCGCGAGGCGCTGCACGGCGGTGGCGGTGTAGGGCGGGCGGTAGCCCTCGAGGATCCGCGATCCCGCCTGACTGGGGACCCCTTCGGCGCAGAAGAGATCCTTCACCGCCAGCGGAACGCCGCCCAGCGGAGCGCCGGCGGGCACCGCGGGAGCCTGCTCGGCGACCCACAGGAAGGCGTTGAGCTCGTCGCCGGCGGCCCGCTGACGGTAGGCGGCGAACAGCTCGGGGGCGGACAGCTCGCCGGCCGCGATCTGCTCCGCGGCCTGGGCGCCGGTGAGCTCGGTGCCGTCGCTCACTGGCCCGCGCTCGGGCTGGGCACGCGAAAGCCCGTGCCGTCGCTGTCGGGCGCTTGGCCCATGGCCTGCTCGCGGTCGAGGCTGGGCCGCGGCTCGTCGGGGCGCAGCACGTTCTCCAGCTGCACTACGTGCGAGGTGGGCTCGACGCCCTCGAGGTCGAGCGCCGCGATGGTCTCGATGTGCTCGAGGATCGAGGAGAGCTCACCGGTCATGCGCCCGACCTCCTCCTCCGAGAGCCGCAGCCGGGCCAGGCGCGCCACGTAGAGGACCTGTTCGCGGTCGATCATCGGCGGGCGATTCTAGGCGCCGGGCACTGGCGGGGCCGGGCCGGGAACGCCGGGATCGACTAGAGAGGGTCGACGGGCAGCGTCAGGGGCCCTCGGACCAAGCCGCTGCGCCCGCCGCGCAGCCGGGCGCGCAGGGAGAAGGAGCCGATCAGGTCCTTGCCCGCCGAAGCGCGAAGCCGGCGCTGGCCCGCGGAAGTGAGTCGCACCCTGACCGAGCCGACACGGCCGGGCCGGATCCGTGCCCGTCCGCTTCCCAGCTGGACTCGCCCGGCACGCAGGCGCACGCGGACGGCGCAGGTGTGGCCCATCTCGGCGGGGCACCCGACCGACAGCCGCACCGAGGAGGCACGCGGGCCGGCGGTGGACGGAAGCGGCCCCGGGAGGGCGCGCCCCTTGCGGCGCAGGCGCTCGCAGCCGCGACGGGTGAAGTCGAAGGAGTCGACCGAGGCACGGTCACGCCCCGACCCGCAGCTGAGGGCGTCGACGTTGCGATCGCGTGCCGCGATCCTGTCGTTGCCGCCAAGGGCGACGATCCTGTCCGATCCCCTGCCGGCATCGAGGGAATTGGGGCCGCTGCTTCCGACGAGCAGGTCATCGCCCGCGCCTCCGGACAGCCGGTCGGCCGTCTTGGCGCTCCTTGTGTCCGAGATCTCGTCGTCGTCCTGCGCGGCTTCGAGTACGTCGTCGCCTGCGCCGCCCGAGATCCGGTCGGCTCCCCCCAGACCCTCGAGAACGTTCCTCCCGGCGGTGCCCACGAGTGCGTCGCCGCCATCTCCGCCTCGGGCGTTCTCCACGCCGGTGATGGCATCGCGTTCCCCGCGTGCGCCGTCATCGCGTCCACCGGCCAGCGTCACCCGGACCGCAGCACGACGGCCGTCATAGCCGACCGAGTCGGTGCCGCCCCGGCCGTCGATGACGTCGGACCCGGTCGCGCCTGCTCCGCCTTCGTAGAAGCTGTCCGCACCCCCCGCACCCGTGAGCCTGTCGTTTCCGGCGCCGCCCTCGAACAGCGCGCCGCGGTCCTCCGGGCTCGAGGACACCTCGGCGCGGTCATTGCCGTCGCCCAGGTTGAAGTCGAAGGGCGTCGCGGCCAGGGACTCCTCGGAGCTGCCGGCCTCGCCGGAGCTGCCGAACCGGCAGGTCACGCGCTTGGAATTGCCTCCAGCGCGCCGACAGCCGGCCCCCGGGACAGCCCCGGCCTGATCGGTGAGCGTGGCCACGCCCACGCCTGCGTTCACGCTCAGCGTCGCGGTGACGTCGTTGCGCTCGCCGGGCCGGGCCGCGTAGCGCACGGCAACGACAGGGGACCGGTCCTCGGTAAGGGAGACCACGGTCGCGGTGCCGGCCTGCGCGGGCCCCGCACCGAGCAGGCCTACACCGACCGCCACCACACCCGCCACCATGGTCTTGCCCCTGCCAAGCACGCGGTCAGCCTAGACCGGTCGGGCGCCGGGCGCGACAGTGGCGATGCTCACCGGCGGCGGCCGCCCTTCCGGCCGCCCTTCCGGCCGCCCTTCGCGGTCGACTCGCCCGCGCCCAGTAGACGGCCGATGGCGCGGAAAGGCAGCAT
>JBBJOH010000062.1:0-6764 GCA_037720995.1 Thermoleophilaceae bacterium | reverse complement strand
GCGCCCGACGACGACGTCTTCAACTACGAGGAGAGCTACCTGCGCGGCAAGGTCAAGGTCGCCCTGGGCGGCCGGGTGGCCGAAGAGCTGGCCTTCGGCACGGTGACCACCGGGGCGGAGTCCGACATCCAGCAGGCCACCCAGATCGCCCGCGGGATGGTCGGCCGATGGGGGATGAGCGACGAGATCGGCTTCGTGGCCGTCGAGTCCCAGAACGGCAACGGACCGCTGCTCCCGGGCGTGAGCGAGACCTCCGAGGCCACCCAGCGCACGGTGGACGCCGAGGTGCGGCGGATCATCGAGGAGGCGCGCGAGGAGGTGCGCAACCTGCTCGAGCGCGAGCGCGAGCGGCTCGACTCGCTGGCCGAGGCGCTGCTGCGCGAGGAGACCCTCGACGAGCCCGACGCCTCCCGCGGGGGGGCCCTCGACCGCGTGCCCGCACCCGCTGGGGCTTGAGCCTCGGTGAGCTCATACGAGAGGCGCTGGCCGAGGACATCGGCAGCGGCGACCTGACCTGTGAAGCGGTGGTGCCCGGCGATGCCCGGGCGCGCGGCTCGGTGCGGGCCAAGCAGGCGGGGACCCTGGCCGGGGTGGGGGTGGCCGCCACGGTGTTCGAGACCGTGGACGCGGGCGTCGGCGTCACCGTCGTCCGCAACGACGGGGACGCGGTGGCGCCGGGCGACTCGGTGCTCGAGCTGGAGGGCCCGGCGGCGGGGATCCTCTCCGCCGAGCGCGTCGCGCTCAACTTCCTCGGCCGGCTCTCCGGCGTGGCCACGGCCACCCGCCGGCTGGTCGACGCGGTGGAGGGCACGCGCGCCCTGATCCTGGACACGCGCAAGACGACGCCCGGTCTGCGGGCGCTGGAGAAGGCCGCGGTGCTGGCGGGGGGAGGGGTGTCCCATCGCGCAGGCCTCTACGACGCGATCCTGATCAAGGAGAACCACGTCCGGGTGGCCGGGGGGGTCGGGGAGGCCGCTCGCCGGGGACTGGCCGGCGCCCCCGGCGGCGTGTGGGTCGAGGTGGAGGTCGAGAGCCTCGACGAGCTGGACGAGGCGCTCGGGGCGGGTATTGAGCGCGTCCTGCTGGACAACATGAGCCCAGAGGAGATGCGCGAGGCCGTCGCCCGCACCGCCGGCCGTGCCTCGCTGGAGGCGTCCGGGGCGATCGGACCCGACTCCATCCGCGCCGTGGCGGAGACCGGGGTGGACTACATCTCGGTCGGCGCACTGACCCATTCGGCGCCCGCGCTGGACCTCTCGTTGCTGTTCGACCCGGAATAGCAGCCAGACCGGTCCTCTGGCGCTATATTTTTGTGAAGCGCTCGCTTCGACTTCCGGGTCGGCGGGCCTCATTTCGACACCGAGAGAGGTTCGAAACATGTCGGCTCAGACCACGCCCCCGGCGGGGCCAATGCCAGCACTCCTGGAGCTGGAGGACATCCCTGCCCTGAAGCACGAGGTCCGCGCGCTGGCCGCCCAGCGGTCCGCGGTGATCCTGGCGCACAACTACCAGCTGCCCGAGGTCCAGGAGGTGGCCGACTTCGTGGGCGACTCGCTCGCGCTGTCGCGCCAGGCCGCCGACTCCGAAGGTGAGGTGATCGCCTTCTGCGGGGTGCACTTCATGGCCGAGACCGCCGCGATCCTCTCCCCCCACAAGACGGTGCTGCTGCCCGACCTGCAAGCGGGCTGCTCGCTGGCCGACTCCATCACCGCCGACGAGCTGCGGGCCTGGAAGGCCCAGCACCCCGGCGCCGTGGTGGTCATGTACGTGAACACCACCGCGGAGGTCAAGGCCGAGACCGACTACTGCTGCACGTCTTCGAACGCCGTGCAGGTCGTCGAGCACATCCGGGCACAGCACGGCGAGGACGCCGAGATCCTGTTCGGTCCCGACATGTTCCTTGGGGCCTACGTCGAGAAGGTCACCGGCAGACGCATGAACGTCTGGACCGGCGAGTGCCACGTACACGCCGGCATCCGCCCCTCGGACATCTCGGAGGTGCGCGAGGAACACCCCGGGGCCGACTTCTTGATCCACCCCGAGTGTGGCTGCTCCACCTCGGTCATGGAGTACGTCGCCGCAGGAGACGTCGACGCCCAGAACACGCACATGCTGTCCACCGGCGGCATGCTCAGCCACGCCCGGGAGTCCGACGCCGACACCTTCATCGTGGCCACCGAGACCGGCATGCTGCACCCACTCGAGCAGGAGAACCCGGGCAAGACGTTCGTGCCCGCCAACCCGCGCGCGGTCTGTCAATTCATGAAGATGATCACGCTGCCCAAGCTGCGCGACGCCCTGCGCGACATGGAGCCGGCGGTGACCGTCGAGCCGGAGATCGCCAGGCGCGCACGCGTGCCGATCGAGCGGATGGTGGCGCTCGGGTAGCGCTCAGGCTACGCTCGTCCCATCCGTCGCGCCTCGTTCACCTTCCTCGTCGCGCTTGTCGCCGGCATCGCCGTGCTCGGGCCGGCCTCCTCGCCGGCCGAGGGGCCTCAGGCCCGCACGGCCGCTCGCGGGGTCACCGTCGACGACGACTTCTTCCGGGCGAAGACGGTCGCGATCGGCAAGGGAGGCAAGGTGACCTGGCGCTGGAAGGGCGACGACGGCCATAACGTGACCTTCCGCAAGCACGCGGGCAGGCCGGCGCGATGCGGGACGCGCAGCAGCGGCAGCTGCACCCGCCAGTTCCGCCGATCCGGCACCTACTCCTACTTGTGCACGATCCACGGCTCCGCGATGTCCGGCCGCGTCAAGGTCCGGTAGCGGCCGGCCGCGTCAGCCGGCTGGGGTATCGCCCGCACGGACCCGCAGCACGACAGCCGAGGCGTCGGACTCGGGGACGTTCGCGACGGCCAGGCCGTTGGGACCGATCAGTTCCGTGACCTGCAGGGCTCGCCCCGCCGGGGCATCGCTACCTTGCCGGGGTGCTTCTGGACCGCCTCTACCCGCGACCCGGCCAGGTCGAGGTCGCCGACGTCGCGTCGGGCCTGGACCTCGGCTCCAGGGCGCCCGAGGGCCGGCCCTATGTCGTGCTCAACATGGTCGCCTCGCTGGACGGCAAGGCGGCCGTGAACGGGAGCACGCGCGGAATGGGCGGCGAGGCCGACCGGGAGCTGTTCCACAACCTGCGCACCCAGGCTGATGCTCTGCTTGTGGGTGCCGGCACAGTGCGTGACGAGCGCTACGGCAAGGCGATCAAGACGGATGCGCTGAGGGCCAAGCGCGAGCAGGAGGGGCTGGCGCCCGAGCCGGTCACCGTGATCGTCTCCTTCCGGGGGGCGTTGCCGCCAGACCTCCCGATCCTGCAGGAGCCGGGTGCGCCCGTGATCGTGGCCACGGGCGCGGCAGGGGAGCTGGAGGGCGTGGCCGCCGACGTGAGCTACGAGCGCACCGGCGATGACCTGCCGCTGCTGCTGGCCCGCCTGCGCGAGGACCGCGGCATCCGCTCCATCCTCTGCGAGGGCGGCCCGACGCTGAACAGCCATCTGCTCGCGGCCGGGCTCGCCGACGAGCTGTTCCTGAGCGTCGACCCGGTGATCGTCGGCGGCGCCGACGCGCTGACCCTCGTGGCGGGACGGGCGCTGGCTGCGCCGGTTCGCGCGGAGCTGGTCTCCTTGCTGCGAAGTGACGAGGGGCTGTTCGGGCGCTGGCGGCTGAGGGGCTGAGGGACTGCGCGGGGTCATGCAATAAACCCTGCAACGTGCAGGAAGGTTTGCACTGCCTCGCGACGCACCAGCGGTCCGATATCAACAGTGCCCATGGCCGGAATCGCCCTACGCAAGCGCCCGCACATCGCCCGCCCCACGGCTGCCACCAGGCCGCCGCGGGTCAAGGGCGCCACCGTCCCCGTGGTCGAGTTCGAGGACGTGACCAAGGTCTACGACGGCGGGTCTATCGGGCTCGAGCGGGCCACGGTGAAGATCGGGCGCGGCGAGTTCGTCTTCCTGGTCGGGCCGACCGGTTGTGGCAAGTCCACCTGCATCCGGCTGCTGCAGAAGGAGCTCGAGGCCTCGGCCGGCGAGATCAGCATCGCCGGCCACCAGCTGTCGAGCATGTCGCGTTCCAAGGTGCCCCGCTTGCGGCGCAACATCGGCGTGGTCTTCCAGGACTACAAGCTGCTCCCCAACCGGACCATCTACGACAACGTGGCCTACTCGCTTCAGGTGATCGGCGAGCCACGGCAGGAGATCCGGCGCAAGGTGCCCGACATCCTGGCGCTGGTCGGCCTGTCGACCAAGCTGCACAACTACCCCGACGAGCTTTCGGGCGGTGAGCAGCAGCGCGTGTCGATCGCCCGGGCGTTCGTGAACCATCCGCCGCTGCTGCTGGCCGACGAGCCCACCGGCAACCTCGACCCCGAGACCTCCATCGGGATCATGCAGCTGATCTACCGGATCAACCGTACGGGCACGACCGTGGTGGTCGCCACCCACGACAGCGCGATGGTGGACAAGATGCGCCGGCGCGTGATCGAGCTGCGCGAGGGGCGGATCGTCCGCGACGAGCTGTCGGGCCTCTACCGGCCCGATGAGTCCACGACCGAGTTCGCCATCCGGCTGCGCGGCGAGCTGGGCGTCGGCCACGAGGGCCACCCCAACTGAGATGGCCCTGACGGCCCTCACCACCTCACCGTGAAGCTCGGCTTCTTCCTTCGCGAGGCCCTGCGCGGCCTCGGGCGCAACTCGGCGCCCGCGCTGGCCGCCCTGCTCACGGTGCTGCTCACCGCGCTCGTGCTTGGCGTGTTCATCCCGATCGTGCAGGCGACCACCGGCACGGCCAACGAGGTGCGAAACCGCGTGGTGGTGGACGTCTACCTCAACGACGGAGTGACCCCCGCCGAGCGCCAGGAGGTCCGCGGGGCGCTGGAGCGCACCGCCAACGTCAAGTCGGTGGCATACATCTCCAAGGCCGACGGCCTCGCGCGGGCCAAGGAGAAGAACCCGAAGGCCTTCGCCGACGGCGCCAAGCTGCTCGGCGGCAACCCGTTGCCGGACACATTCCGGATCGTGCCCGACGATCCCGGCCGCGTGAAGGCGATCGTGGATCGGGTCGCCCCGCGCGATGCCTCGGGCGAGCGGGTGGCTTCCCTGGCCGGCATCGACGAGGTGCGCAACAAGGAGTCCGACACCGAGAAGATCCTCTCTGCGACGGGGCTGGTAAAGATCCTCACCGCCGGGCTGGCCGTGCTGCTGATCTTCGCCTCGATCGCCCTGGTCGCCAACACCATCCGGCTGTCGATCTTCGCCCGCCGGCGCGAGGTGGAGGTGATGAAGCTGGTCGGAGCCACGAACTGGTTCATCCGCTGGCCGTTCGTGATCGAGGGCGTGATCGTCGGCGCGATGGGCGGCCTGCTGGCCGTGCTGCTGCTGACGATCGCCAAGGAGACCTTCATCGATCCGCTCCAGGCCCGCTTCGCGCTGCTGGCGGCGCCTAACACGATCGACTTCGGACTGCTGATCGTGGTGCTGATGGTGGCCTGCATGGCGGTCTCGGCCACCGGGAGCGCGCTGACGCTGCGGCGCTTCCTGCGCGTCTGACTTCCGCTGGCGGCCCAGACCGGTCCGCTCACTACCCTGTACGCGGGCCGCACGAGCGGCCCTCAGCATGGGCTCTCCTCGCAACATCATCGCCGCGGCCGTCGCCGGCCTCCTGCTGCTCGTGGGAGGCATCTGGCTGGGCGGTCACCCCGAGACGCTGCCCGGGTTCGCGCGCAACGGCCTCGTGAGCGACGACCGCGCCCTGCGCGCCGAGCTCGTCGACGACATCAAGGGCAACTTCTACAAGCCGGTCAGCGATAGGCAGATCGACGAGAGCTCGCTCAAGGGCATCGTCCAGGGGCTCAACGACCGCTTCTCCAACTACCTCACGCCCAAGGAGACCTCCCAGTTCCGGGAGTCCGTCCAGGGCCGCTTCGACGGCGTGGGCATGAGCGTCGACAGGGACCGCCGCGGCCTGCTGGTGCTCAACGTGTTCGACGGCTCGCCGGCCAAGAGAGCGGGTATCAAGAAGGGCGACTTCGTGACCGAGGTGAACGGCAAGTCGATCGCCGGCCTGTCCAGCAGCGTGGCGACCGCCCGGATCAAGGGTCCCGCGGGCACCAGGGTCCGCCTGCAGGTCGTGGACGTGGAGAAGGCCACCACCAAGGACTATCGGCTCAAGCGCAAGCGGATCGAGGTGCCCGTGGCCGAGGGGCGGACAGTCGAGCGCGGCGGCAGGACCTACGGCGTGGTCAAGCTGCAGGGCTTCAGCCAGGGTGCGCACGGGCTGCTGCGCAAGCAGGTCGACAAGGTGCGCAAGTCGGGTGCCGAGGGCATCGTGCTCGACTTGCGCGGCAACGGCGGCGGCCTGCTGGATGAGGGAGTGCTCGTGGCCTCCATCTTCATCGACAAGGGCCTGATCACCTACACCAAGGGCCGTACCTCCCCCCGCCGCAACTTCGATGCGAAGGGCGGCGCGATTCCCAAGAAGGTGCCGGTCGTGGTGCTCGTGGACCGGGGCAGCGCCTCGGCGTCGGAGATCGTGACCGGGGCGCTGCGCGACACCAGGCGCGCGACCGTGGTGGGCACGCGCACCTTCGGCAAGGGCGTCTTCCAGCAGGTGCTGCCGCTCTCCAACGGGGGAGTGCTGGACATCACCGTGGGCGAGTACTTCCTGCCCGGCGGCAAGAACATCAACGGCAAGGGCATCAAGCCCGCCGTCAAGGCGTCGGACGACCCCGACACCAAGCGCGACGAGGCCCTGCCCAAGGCCCTCGAAGCCCT
>JBBJOH010000061.1:0-6929 GCA_037720995.1 Thermoleophilaceae bacterium | reverse complement strand
ATAAACACGGGATCCGGACGCCGTTCACGGCGCCCGACTAGCGGAGGGGAATGGGAGGAGCTTGGCCGTGAACTACTTCGTCACCGGTGCGACCGGTTTCATCGGCCGTCATCTGGTGGAAGAGCTGACCAAGCGCGACGGCACCATCTACGTACTCGTGCGCGAGGGCTCGCGCGGCAAGGTCGACGCCCTGGCCCAGCGGCTCGGCGCCGATGAGGGAGGGATCGTCCCCGTCTCCGGTGACCTGTTCGAGGGGAGCCTGGGGGTCGAAGACTTCACCGAGAGAATCGACCATCTCTTCCACCTGGCCGCGGTGTACGACATGGAAGCCGACGCGGACTCGTCCGAGAGGGCGAACGTCCAGGGCACCCGCAACGTGGTCGACTTCGCCAACGCCCACGAGGTCGGCCGCTTTCACCACGTCTCGTCGATCGCGGTGGCGGGCTCCTACGAGGGCGTGTTCCAGGAGGACATGTTCGACGAGGGCCAGAAGCTCTCCCACCACTACCACCGCACCAAGTACGAGTCCGAGGCGATGGTGCGCCGCAACGTCGGGGCCAAGGCGCTGGTGTACCGGCCCGGCATGGTCGTGGGTCACTCCGAGACGGGCGTCATGGACAAGGTCGACGGCCCGTACTACATGTTCAACCTGCTCAAGAAGATGCGCGGCGCGCTGCCGGCGTGGTTCCCGCTCGCGGGCCCCGACGGCGGCAAGACCACGATCGTGCCCGTCGACTTCGTGGCCCGGGCGATGGACCACATCGCCCACATGCCCGACGACGAGCTTCCCGGCGGCACCTTCCACCTGGTCGACCCCCACCCGATGACCACCGGGGAGGCGCTGAACACCTTTGCCAGGGCCGCTCACGCCCCGCAGCTGGCGATGCGGGTGGACGAGAACCTCACCAAGGCGATCCCGGCGCCCGTGCGCTCGGGAATCATGGCGCTGCCCACCGTCAAGAAGATCCGCGACCAGGTCTACGGCGACCTCGGCATCCCTCCCGCCGCGATGGAGGTGCGCGACTTTCGCTGCACCTTCGACGCCCGCGACACCCAGCGCGCCCTACAGGGGACGGGGATCGCCGTGCCGCCGCTGGACTCCTACGCCGGCAGGCTTTGGGACTACTGGGAGCGCAACATGGACCCCGACCTGTTCCGGGACCGGTCGCTGGCCACGGCGATCAAGGACAAGCGGGTGCTGATCACCGGCGCGTCGAGCGGAATCGGCCTGGAGACCGCCCTGCGGATCGGCGATGCCGGCGGCACCGTGCTGCTGGTCTCGCGCACTCGCGAGAAGCTGGAGGAGGTGGCGCGCCAGGTCGAGCAGGCCGGCGGCACCGCCCACGTGCACCCCGCCGACCTCTCGGACCTCGAGGACGTCGAGCGGATGACCGCCGAGGTGCTGGACGAGCACGGCGGCGTGGACGTGCTGATCAACAACGCCGGCCGTTCCATCCGGCGGTCGGTCGCTCGCTCGTACGACCGCTTCCACGACTACGAGCGCACGATGGCGCTCAACTACTTCGGCGCGCTCAAGCTGATCATGGCCTTCATGCCCGGCATGCGCGAGCGCAAGACGGGCCACATCATCAACGTGTCCTCGATCGGGGTGCAGACCAACACCCCCCGCTTCTCGGCCTACGTGGCCTCGAAGTCCGCGCTCGACGCCTTCTCGCGCTGCGCGGCGCCCGAGTGCGTGGCCGACAACGTCAAGTTCACGACGATCTACATGCCGCTGGTGCGCACCCCGATGATCGCGCCGACCGACATCTACAAGGCCTTCCCGACCATGACCCCCGAGGAGGCCGGGCAGATGCTGTGCGACGCGATGATCGAGCGGCCCAAGCGCAAGGCCTCACGGCTGGGCACCTTCGGCGAGGTCCTCTATGCGCTGAGCCCGCAGACGGTGGACATCGTGCTCAACCAGGCCTATCAGCTGTTCCCCGACTCCAAGGCGGCCAAGAAGCAGGGCAAGGAGGGCGAAGGCGGCGAGTCCAAGGACGGCGATTCAGGCGGCGACGAGATGTCGACCGAGGCCGTCGCGATGGCCTATCTGCTCAAGGGCGTGCACTTCTAGGCGGGAGCTTCGTTCAGCCGTTCCTGGGAGGGTCCGGCGTCGCCTCCGATCTCCCGGCCCCCTTCAGGGCCTGATGCCTGCTGGCGAGCATGTCCCACTGGGCCAACGCACCATCGAGGAACGTGCAGACGAACCAAAACTGCTCCTCGACCAGGGCGCCGCCGTCCTTCTGCCGTCCGCGCTGGCGGATCTCGGCCACGACGCTTTCCCCGACCTCGATCAGCTCCCCGACCGTCAGCTCGAACTCGTCGAAGGGCGCGGTCCATTCGCCCCAGGCCATCAGCATCCCGGCAGGGCCCTGGTAGGCCTTCGGATCGGGAAGCGGCGCTATGCGATGAGTGCGCACCTCCATGCGCACGTCCTGGAGAGCCGTATGGAAGTCACCCCGAGCGAAGGCATCGAAGGTTCGCCTCACCTGCTCCTGGTTCTGCTGCGACATAGCCCGACCAGTATCGGGGCTCAGCGCCGAACTGTGGCCTCCTGGCCCGTCATCGCCCGGCAGAGCTTCTCATGGTCCATCCCCAGACCCTGCGGAGCCTGGCCTGTCCTGGTCTTGGTTGCCGCCGGTGAGGGCGTCGCGGGCACGTTCCACCACCCCGCGGTCCCCCCGCAGGCCGGTGGTGCGCTGAAGGTCGTCCTTGACCCCGACGAGGGTCTCGCGGAGGGTTCGGACCTCACCGGCGAGCTCCTGGACGGTACGCTCGATGGTGTCCAGACGGTCATCGACCGGCGCCAGGGCGTCAGAGAGGGCCCCGACCTTGGCGCCCAGCTCCTTCGTGGTGCTGTTGAGATGCGACTCCTCGCTCTCGAGCGCCGCGACCACACCGTGGACGGCGTCGAGCCGGGCGCCGAGACCCTCCTCGAGGCGCTTGAGGGCCGGCAGCAGTTCGGTCATCGGCTCGGTCTGCTCCCGCACGCGGGTGAGCTCCAAGCGCATCGGGCGCAGCTCGTCGAGCGCGTCCAGCACTCGCTCGGGCAGCCGCAGAGGCGCGAGCAGCCCGGTCAGCACGCTCCCGCTTCGACCGCCCGATGTCTCGTCTGTCCCCACTGCACGCCGCCGATCAGCGCCGCGCTTGGTCGGTCATCCGGCTCTCAGGCACACCACTGCGTTGTGGCCCCCGAACCCGAAGCCGTTGGAGATCGCGATCGCTCCGTCGCCGCTCTTCGCCTCAAACGGGCGCGCCTCGGGGACGTAGTCGAGGTCCATGCCCTCCTCCCGCTCCTCCCAGCCAACGGTCGGGGGCGCCACGCCTTCGCGGAGGGCGAGGAGGGTCACGATCGCCTCGACCGCGCCGGCCGCGCCCAGGAGATGCCCGATCACCGACTTGGTGGAGGAGACCGGAAGCCGCTTGGCCGCCTCGCCGAGCGCCTTCTCGATCGCCATGGTCTCGGCGCGATCGTTGAGCGGCGTGGAGGTGCCGTGAGCATTCACGTAGTCCAGGTCGTCGGGTCCGATGCCCGCCTGCTCGAGCGCCCTCTCGATCGCCCGGGCGGCACCGGCCCCCTCCGGCTGGGGCGCCGTGATGTGGTGTGCGTCGGAGGTGGCACCGAAGCCGAGCACCTCACCGAGCTCGGGCTGCCCACGCTCTGCCGCCTTCTCCGCGTCCTCGAGCACGAGCACGCCGGCCCCCTCGCCCATCACGAATCCGTCACGCCGGGCGTCGAAGGGGCGAGAGATGCCGGACGAAGAGGTGGCGCCCATGTTCTCGAACGCCGCCCGCGCGAGCGCGGTCAGGCCCGCCTCGGCCCCGCCGGTCACGACCGCGTCGACCTCCCCCGTGCGGATCAGGCGCGCCGCCTCCCCGATAGCGTCCGCACCGGCCGCGCACGCCGAGCCCACGCTGTGCGACGGGCCCTTCAACCCGTAGCGAAGCGCGAGGCTGCCGGCGCTCGCGTTCGACATCATCATCGGGACGACCTGCGGCGAGACGCTCGCCTCCCCTTTGTCGCGCAGGACGTCGTAGCCGTCTTCGATCGTGCCGATTCCGCCCACTCCGGTCCCGATAATGCAGCCCACCCGCTCTGGATCGATCGTCAGCCCGTCCTCGAAGCCGGCTTGGGCGAGCGCCTCCTGCGCGGCCGCGATCGAGAGCTGGGTGAACCGATCGGCTCGCCGGGCTTCCTTGACCGAGAGGAAGTCGGTCACCTCGAACTCGTCGCACCGGCCCTCGCCATCCTCGATACCCGAGTTCCCGGCGACCCAGCGTTCGAAGCTGGTGACTGCGCCGACGCCGAGCGGCGTGACCGCCCCGATGCCGGTTATGACTACCCGACGGCTCATAGCGTCGGCCCCCCGGTCTCGATGGTCACGGGCAAGCGACCCTCATGATGCGCCCTTCTTGTCTTGTGCTGCTGGCTCATTTCCCTCGTCCAATCCCCAGTCGACGATAAGTGCGCCCCACGTGAAGCCGGCTCCGAACGCGGCGAGCAGGAGCCGCTGACCCGGGGCGAGCTTGCCCTCCCCCTGGGCCTCCGCGAGCGCGATCGGGATCGTGGCGGCAGAGGTATTCGCGTACTCCGCGATGTAGTCGAGCACGCGCTCGGAGCGAAGCCCGAGCCGTTCGCCGACGGCGCGCAGGATGCGCTGGTTCGCCTGGTGGTAGACGAAGAGGTCGATGTCGGCGACCTCGAGGCTCGTCGCCGAGAGGACCTCGGAGGTCACCTCAGTGAGGCGCGCCACGGCGTGCTCGAAGGTCTCGCGCCCCTTCATTTCGAGCTTCGCGTCACGGTTCGCGAAGATCAGGTCCGCTTGGCCGCCGTCAGCGCGGAGCACCGGAGCGCTCACCCGGCCCGGCGGGTCGGTCGCGGTCATCACGACGGCGCCGGCGCCATCGCCGAAGAGAGCCGCGGTGCGCTTGTCGTCGTGGTCGAGGTACTGGACGAGCGCGTCGGCCCCGATGACGAGCACGCACGTCGCCGCGCCGGTCTCGATCTGCCCGCGCGCGACCGCGACCGCCGCAACGAAGCCTGTGCAGGCCGCGCCCACATCGAAGGCCCCCGCACGCAGGGCGCCGAGCTCGGCTGCCACCAGCGGTGCCGCGTCCGGAGTGATGTGATCCTTGCTGGTGGTCGCCACGAGGACCAGGTCGACGTCATCCGGGTCGAGCTTCGCCCGGGTCAGCGCTGCGGCACCGGCCTTGGCGGCGATGTCGATCAGCCGCTCCCCGGGGGCCAGGACGTGGCGCCGGCTGATTCCGGTGCGCTTGACGATCCAGTCCGCCTCCACCCCGAGCCGCTCCGCGATCGGCTCGTTCTCGACTATCTGTTCGGGCACGGCCATCCCCGCCGCGCCGATCGCCGCGCCGGCCACCATCCGCACCAGGCCGAGCGGCGGCCGCTGGCTGACGGCCGCATCAGGCATGCGTGGCCTCCATATCGTTGTCGCCGACGATGCTCAAGCGGAGCTCGTCTCGCGCGCGACGTGCCCGCGGCCAGGCTCCTGCCCCGGGAACGAGGCGGCACTGAATCGGTGATCTGCCTGCATGAATTCTCCGCCCCGCTTCGTCTACACGTACGCCGCCAAGGCATAGTACAGGCTGCGCTGAGCACGGAGGACGTCCCTGGTGTGCGGTGACGGCAGACCGCGGCCGCGAGCCGGCCGGGCTCGGCTACGGTCGCACTCCGAGCAGCTCGTCGAAAGCCTCGTCCAGGTCTGAGCCGAGGGCGTCGGCGTCCGGCAGCGTCAGCGCGTCGGCGTAGATGCCGAAACAGACTCGCCCGGCGACGGTGACCACGCCGATGGAGAGCGCGTGGCTGCCGGTGAGCGGCACGGCCGAGTAGGTCTCCCGCAGCGGGCAGCCGCACAGCTGACGCGCCACGGCCGGGCCCGCCATGGTGGAGATCGTGAGGTTGAACAGCCGCGGGTGGGCGAACACGTGCGCGAGCACCCGGTGAACCGGGCCTGGTGTGAGCGCGAGGGCCCCCAGCGCGGCGTCGAAGTCCTCGGCCTCGCCGTCGCGCTCCCGCTGTGAGGTCGCGCGGTGGATGTCGTTCAGGCGCGCGACCGGGTCGGGCTCGTCGCAGGGCAGCTCGACGAACAGGAAGGAGATGCGGTTGCCGGTCGCCGCGGAGTCGGTCGCCGAGCGCACGTCGGCGGGGATCATCACCTTCAACCGCTGCGGCGCCTCCCCGCGACGCTCCGCGAAGCGCCGCAGCGCGCCGGCGCAGGCGGCGAGCACCACGTCGTTGGGCGTCACGCCGAAGCGGCGCCGCAGCGCACGCAGGTCATCGACGGAGCGCGTGACGCGAACGTGGTGGCGCTGGGCGGATCCGGGACGGTTGAAGGGCGAGCCGGGTGCGGGCGGCAGAAGCGCGTGCGCCAGCGTGCGCGCACCGCCAACCACGGCGCCGGGCAGCCCAAGCACGCGCGACGGGGAGCCCACCAGCCGCACCGGCGCGAGCGCGAGCGCGGCGCCGTCGGCGACGCGGTCCACCAGACCGCGCAACAGCCGCTCGCCCCCCGAAGGAGGGGGCACCCCGAGCCGCCTGGCGCCCTCGTCCGGACTCGCCCCGTCCTCGGCTTCGGACTCGCGACCGAGGAGAAGCTCGCCGAGCTCGGCGACGGCCATTCCGTCGACCATGCAGTGGTGCATCTTGCCGACCAGCGCAAGGCCTCCCCCGGGCAGCGCATCGGCGATCCAAATCTCCCACAGGGGCCGGTCACGCGCCAGTGGGGTGGACAGGATGGTATCGACGACCGCGGTGAGATCCTCACCCTCGGCGTGAAGCAGGTGGACAGCGGGGTCAAAGCCGGCGTCGTCGACCCAGACCGGCTCGTGGAGCCCCAGCGGCACCCTCGCCAGGCGCTGCCGATAGCGCGGCGCGCGATCGAGCCGCCCGGCGATGTGGGCGA
>JBBJOH010000060.1:0-6997 GCA_037720995.1 Thermoleophilaceae bacterium | reverse complement strand
CTGGACAAGGGCTTTCCCAGCCTCTCCGTCGCGGAGTACAAGGGCTCGGGCAGGCAGAAGGGCATCACCGAGCGCTACCGGGGCTCGCAGATGACCATCCACCTGCGACCCAAGCTCAAGCTCGAGATCGTGGTCGAGAATCATGATGTTCCCGTGATCACGGAGACGATCCTCAAGCACGGCAGAACGGGTGAGGTCGGAGACGGCAAGATCTTCGTGATCCCGGTGGAGGCTGCGGTTCGCATCCGCACCGGCGAGGACGGAGGCAGCGTGCTCCAGGCCCACGAGACGGAGGAGATCCCCGCGGGGACTTGATCCCTTCGGCGGCGAGTGGCCGGGCGGTCCGATGCCCGGGGGTCGGCAGGGTGCCGTCCCCACACCGGGGGCGCCCGGCCACGCCGCATCTCGCGCCCTGCGCATCTGGGGGGGGGGATGATCATCGAACACCGTGGGCGGCGCCCGGTCATCGATCCGAGTGCATACATCGCCTCGACAGCGGTCCTTCCTGGCCGCCGGTGCCGCCGTCTTCCCGGAGGTCTCGACTTTCCCGGCGCCGTCTACGGCATCACCCGGGACACCAGCCCACGCGAGCGCATGACCCGCCAAGCCGCCTGGCTCGCCGCTCACCGCGACTACACGGTGCTCGACTCCGGCGACTGCTGATGAAACGCGAGCTTCCAAGCCCCCTGCCGGCGCACGAACGTGCTGCTTATGACCGCTGAGTACTGCTCCTCTCCGGCGCGCCGTGCGGCCACCCGGTAGATCAGGACTCCGCTGTCCACGGTCAGCCTGACGATCCGGGAGTCGTTTATCTCGAAGCTCTCCCACGGCGGCGCCGACTCCATTGCGTCGATGGTCTCTGCCCTGGTCAACACGCCGAAGGGGAACGCCATCAGCGCGTTGTCGGTCAGGAGCTCGCGGTAATACGCGCCGCCCTGACTCGACGACAGAGCTTCCCAACCTTGGCGCTCCAGCTCCAGGAGCACTTCCTCAGATGCCGTCATCTCGCTCAACTCCTCGTTTCGCCGTCGCCACCCCATCCAACCTTGGCGATTAGGATGGCAATGGTGGCGGCGACTGGAGCGCGGTGTTGCTCACCGCCGATCCCAGTCCGGCACGGTCCGCGTGAGCGGCGCCGATGGCGGCGGCGGCGGGCCGCGGGGGTCAGAATGCCGAGCCCGATTCCGGACGCACGTGCTACGACCACCTCGACGTCGACACGCTGCGCGGGGGAATCCGTCCGCTGATCCGCTACTGCGTCGACTGGTCAGAGCAGGTGGAGCATATGTGCATCCAAGGGCTCACCGGTTGCTGCCGTGAGATCTCCTCAGTCAGCAGGCAGCAGGCAGGCCCCGGGCCGCACGCGACAGCTGAATGCTGACAGCTAGATCACTTGATGAACAGCATTTCGGCGTACTTGGGCAGCGGCCACAGGTCGTCGGCCACGATCCTCTCCAGCCGGTCCGCCGCCACGCGCACCTCTGCCATGGCGGTCAGCTGGGTGTCGCGGGCGTACTCGGCCAGCTTCAGGCCGTCGTCCTCGATCCCGTCCGGGTAGAGGTTGGCGATCTCGAGCCGACCGATCGCCGCCACGAACTCCTGCACCTTCTCGCGGGTCTCGGTCTGCAGGTCCTCGAAGCCCGTCGAGTCCACGAGCTCCAGGTGACGCAGCGCCGCCGGCAACAGCAGCGTCCGGGCGATCGCCGATGTAGCCTCGGCCTCGATGTTGGCCTGCACGGCGTACTGCTCGACCCACACCTCGAAGCGCGACTCGAGCTCGCGCCGCGAGAGCACGCCGTACTTCTCGAAGGCCTCGACCGTCTGTTCGGTGACCACCTCGGGAAGCGCGTCGGGCGTGGTGCGGAGGTTCTTCAGACCCCGCTTCTCCGCCTCGGCGTGCCACTCCTCGGCGTAGTTGTCCCCGGCGAAGCACACCTGCTTGTTCTCGGCGTAGGCGTCCCTGACCACGCTCATCACGGCTTCGGCCAGATCCTTTCCGGCCCCCCGCTCGGCCTCGAGCTTGTCGGCCAGGTCGTCGATCGCCTCGGCCACGATCGTGTTGAGCACGCTGTTGGGAAAGGCCAGTGACATGCTCGAGCCCAGTGCCCGGAACTCGAACTTGTTCCCGGTGAAGGCGAACGGTGAGGTCCGGTTGCGGTCCCCCCCGTGCTTGGGCAGCGGCGGCAGCGCCGGCGTGCCCAGACCCATGGTGGAGTCGGTGGTGGCGTGGTCCTGATCGCCCGAGGCGATGGCCTCGAACGCCGCGTCCAGCTCGGCGCCGAGGAAGATCGAGATGATCGCCGGCGGCGCCTCGTTGGCTCCCAGGCGGTGGTCCTGGCCGATATTGGCCACCGACGCCCGCAGCAGTCCCTGGTGCTTGTTCACGGCCTTGATCACCGCCGCGCAGAAGAACAGGAAGCCGAGGTTCTCGCCCGGCGTCTCGCCCGGGTCCATGAGGTTGTGGCCCGTGTCGGTGCTCATCGACCAGTTGTTGTGCTTGCCCGAGCCGTTCACCCCGGCGAAGGGCTTCTCGTGCAGCAGGCACACCAGCCCGTACTTGCGGGCCACCTTCTGCATGATCTGCATGGTCAGCTGCTGGTGGTCGGAGCCCACGTTCGAGTTCTCGAACACCGGCGCCAGCTCGTACTGGCCGGGCGCCACCTCGTTGTGGCGGGTCTTGACCGGCACGGCCAGGCTGGCCAGCACCTGCTCGGAGTCCATCATGAAGGCCAGCACCCGCTCGGGGATCGACCCGAAGTAGTGATCGTCCAGCTCGTGACCCTTGGCCGGCTTGGTTCCGAACAGCGTGCGCCCGGTGGTGATCAGGTCGGGGCGCTCGAAGAAGTACTGCTCGTCGATGAGGAAGTACTCCTGCTCCGGTCCCACGGTGGTGAACACCCGCTGGGGCTCCTCGTCGCCCAGCGCGCGCAGCGCGCGCACGGCCGACCTCGAAAGGGCGTCCATGGAGCGCAGGAGCGGAATCTTGGCGTCCAGCGCCTCACCGGTCCACGACGCGAACGCCGTGGGGATGCACAGCAGCGTCCCGTTGGGGTTGCGCAGCAGGAACGCCGGGCTGGTGGGGTCCCAGGCCGTGTAGCCGCGGGCCTCGAAGGTGGCCCGCAGGCCCCCGGTGGGAAACGAGGAGGCGTCCGGCTCGCCCTGGATCAGCTCCTTGCCCGAGAACTCGGCCAGGGTCCCGTCCTCGCCGGCCGGGTTGAAGAACGAGTCGTGCTTCTCGGCGGTCAGCCCGGTCAGGGGCTGGAAGACGTGGGTGAAGTGGGTCGCGCCGTTCTCCAGCGCCCACTCCTTCATGCCCAGGGCCACGGCGTCGGCGAGAGAGGTGTCAAGCGCCTCGCCGTTCTCCAGCGACTTGTGCAACCGCTGGAACACCTCCTTGGGCAGTCGCTGGCGCTGCACGGCCAGCGAGAAGACGTTGGAGCCGAAGGGGTTGTTCTCGGCCTGGGTCAGGTCGACCGATCCCATTGAGCCGCCGTTCGGCGTCCACTGGGCGGCGGTCACGTTCTTCTGGCGAATCTTTGCCATCGCTATCTGAGAGGCCTCCTACATCGTGCAGCGCGCCCGGGTTACGGGCGGGCGCGACGGACCGGGGGTGGGGGACGAAATCACATTAGGGCCAACGTGGGGAAGGGGCCTTGTCCAAGTGTCCAATAAAACCGGGAGGGCTTCTGCCGTGGTGGCGGGGGCTGGTCGGCTCTGGTCAGCCGGTCGGCTGGCTGCGGGACTCCCAGCCGGGGCACTTCTCCACCGGGACCCGCGGGTACTTGGGAAAGCGGTCGTCGGTCTTTGACCTCTCGCACATCGAGAACGTGCTGCCCCTCGTGTTCTTGATCAGCTTCTGGTGCCGGCAGCTGTCGCAGAGGCTGCGCGGTGGCAGTGGGCTAACGCGTGCCTCGCACGATGGTCTTGCCGTCGTCGCCGACCCGGGTGTCGGGCGGTGTGTTCGAGACCCGGCCCTCGAAGGCCCCCCGCACCGGGCCGCCGGCGGGGGTGACGGCCTTGGCCTTGCCGTTCAAGCCCGCGGCCACCCGGTAGGTGACGCGGTAGGGAGCCGCGCGAACCGCGGTCACGTCCCACTTGAAGGTCCTGCTCCTGCCCGGTCCCAAGCGGCCCAGCGCCCATGTGTCCACGTAGGCGGTCTCACCGCCCCTGGGGCCCTTCTCCTTGGTCTCTCCGAACGTGCCGATGTTCACCGGCCGCCCGTTGATCACGAAGATCGGCCGGCTGGGGTCGGATACGTCCTCCTGCTTGATCCGCGTGCTGAAGCCGTGAACCGTCACGGCGACGTTGGGGATCGCCTTGCGGTTCTCCTCGTTGCGGACCTTGACCACCAGGCGAGAGCGCCTGGCCAGCTTCTGGCCGGAGGGAAACGACGCGTCGGCGCTCACGCGGAACCGACCCGTGGGCTCCTTCTCGTCCTGCCGCGGCTCGCCGCAAGCACCCAGTCCGACTACTGCGAGGCCGGCCAGCGCAGCATGGAGACCTTTCGCCCGCAAACCTCGCGCAACATACCACCGGCCGATGCGCCCAGACGCCGCTTGGTCCTTGTGCGCCGCGTTGGCCATGGCGTAGTCTTGGCGCCCGGAAGCGAGGCGCTCATCCGAGCGCTGAGAGCCGCCAAGGTCGGGAGGACCTACACAGTGGTCAGAGCCGTCGCCGAGCGGGCGTTCCTACCGACGAAGAACCTGCTCGAGCAGGTGGGCGACATGATGATCCTGACGGGGAAGACGCTCCTGTCCGCGATCCGGCCGCCGTTTCCCTACGGCACCGAGTTCGTGCAGCAGTTTATGTTCATTCTGCGGGTGTGCTGGCTGCCGCTCACCATCTCCACCATCGCCTTCGGCTACGGCGCGCCCGGCCTCCAGGCCGGCAACTTCCTGATCATCTTCGGCGCGATCGACCGCCTCGGCGGCTTCTTCGTGCTCTCGACCATCCGGGAGTTCGCGCCGTTCGTGACCGCGATCATCCTGGCCGGGGTGGGCGGTACCGCGATCACCGCCGACCTCGGGGCGCGCAAGATCCGCGAGGAGCTCGACGCGCTGCAGGTGCTCGGCGTCGACCCGATCAAGAACCTCGTGGTGCCGCGCTTTCTGGCGCTGATGATCACCACCGGCCTGTTCAACATCTACGCGCTGATCTTCGGCATCTTCGGCGGCGTGCTGGCCACGCTGACCTTCCACGCTCCGCTGGGGCCGTTCTTCTCGACGCTGCTGTCCAACGCCACCACCACCGACCTGTGGGGATCGGTGGTCAAGACCACGCTGTTCGGCGCGATCATCGCGATTGTGTCCTGTTACAAGGGCATGACCGCCTCCGGTGGCGCCGAGGGCGTCGGCCGGGCGGTGAATCAGGGCGTGGTGATCTCCTTTTTGGCCGCCTTTGCGTTCAACTACGTCTTCACTCAAACGCTCCTAGCCACCCATCCTGAAATATCGGTGATCAAATGACGGCTGCAGAGCATCGCCTGACGGCGTCCTCGCTCGCTCGCGTGCGAAGCACGCGTCGCTCGCTGCGTCCTTCTCAGGCGGGCTCTTCGCTCGTCATTCAGGGCGCCCAGTAATGGGCTGGCTCTCGGTCCCCAAGGACTGGATCGCGTCGGTCGGCGACATCGTCAAGTTCATGGCGCGCGTGATGGGCGAGGTCTACTCGCTGCGCGTGCTGAAGTTCTTCGGCGAGTCGCTGCGCCAGGCCGGCATCCTGATCCTCGGCTCGGCCATCGTCATCTGGGGCCTGGCCTTCATCATCGGGCTGACCTGCGGCATCGAGGGGGCGTACTTCAACCGCTCCGTGGGCGCGCCGGCCTACGCGGGCGTGTTCAGCGCCTGGTGCGACCTGCGTGAGGCCATGCCCTACGCGTTCGGCTACATGATGTCGGCCAAGGTGGGCACCGGCCTGGTGGCCGAGATCGGCGCCATGAAGATCTCCGACGAGGTGGACGCGCTCGAGGTGATGGGCATCTCCTCGCTCACCTTTTTGTGCTCCACGCGCCTGCTGGCCGCCTGGATGGTGCTGCCCTTCATCTACATCGCCGCCGTCGGCGCCGGCTTTTTGGCCTCCTACCTGGCGGTGGTGCAGCAGATCGGAGAGGTGTCCTCGGGGGGCTTCTTCCTGATCTTCTGGATGTTCCAGAACCCTCCCGATCTCTTATACAGCGTGATCAAGGCCATGATGATGGCCACGATCATCGTGCTCGTGGGCTGCTACTACGGCTACACCGCCAGCGGCGGGCCGGTGGGAGTGGGCACGGCCACGGCCAAGTCGATGGTGCTCAACACCGTGATGGTCCACATCATCGGAATGGTCGGGACCCAGATCTTCTGGGGATCGAACCCACGAGCACCAATCGGCGGCTGACAGAGAGAGGTGCGGCCCATGGCTGATGACGAGCGCGACGACCCTCCGTGGGGAAGCCCACTGCGGTCCGACGACGTGGAGGGCGATGAGCGTCACGGTGGCGAGCACGAGGGTGGTCACGAGCAAAATGCTGGGGCCTACGACTCCAGCGACTACGACGAGGACACCCCCCAGTCCGATGCCCAGCGCGACGTCGTGATGCATTCCCCCGAAGGCGACGCCGAAGAGCCCGACATGCGCGTCACCAACGAGAACGTGCCGGGAAACATCACGGAGCAGACCCGCCAGGGCGAGCAGCCCTACCAGTGGCACTCCGGCACCAAGCGCGACCACGGCTCCACCGACGCGATCGAGTTCATCGACGTCAAGAAGTCCTTCGGGCGCAACACCATCCTCAACGGGTTGAACCTGGGCATCCCCGACAACCAGATCTCGATGATCCTGGGACCGTCGGGCACGGGAAAGTCGGTGTGCATCAAGCACATGGTCGGGCTGCTCTACCCCGACGAGGGCGACGTGCTGGTGCACGGCGAGTCGGTGCCCAACATGGTCGACGACGAGTTGTTCGCCATGCGCAAGAAGTTCGGCGTGCTGTTCCAGGACGGCGCCCTGTTCGGCTCGATGA
>JBBJOH010000059.1:0-6997 GCA_037720995.1 Thermoleophilaceae bacterium | reverse complement strand
CGATCTCGCTGGCTCAGCTCGGCGCCTGCGGGCTCGGCGACAGCGCGGTCCGGGGTCGGGTGGCGGCCGGGCGACTGCACCGCCTCCACCGCGGCGTCTATGCGCCCGGTCATCGTCGGCTGCCGCGTTGGGGAGACATCGCCGCGACGGTCCTGGCCTGCGGGCCCGGGGCGGTGGCGTCTCACCTGACCGCCGCTGCGCTGCATGCCCTGCGCCGGGATGCGAGGTACGTGATCGACGTGACGGTGGCATCACGGACCGGTCGCCGTCACGGCCGCGTGGCCACGCATACGGCGGCGACCGTGCGGCCCCAGGACATCACGGTGATCGACGGGATCCCGGTGACGTCGGTAGCCCGCACCCTGCTCGACTGCGCACCGCTCGTGGGCTGCCGCGGCACGGAGAAGCTCTGTCAGGAGGCAGAGCTGCGCCAGGTGATCGACGGATGCACGATCGAGAGCGTTCTCGCCCACGTGCCGGGGCACCAAGGAGCCGGGACGCTGGTTGCCGCGCTCGGCGATCTCGCTCACGCCCACGGCATCACCGCGACCGGGCTCGAGGACCTCTTCCTCGCCGCCTTTCGGGAGGCCGGTCTTCCTGAGCCCGAGTGCAACGCCCCAATCCGCCGGCCGGACGGCTCATGGGCGTACGCCGACTTCCTGTGGCCCGACGCGCGACTGATCGTCGAAGCCGACAGCCGCACCTACCACAAGCACGTGCGTGCCTACCGCAGCGACCGCCGTCGCGATCGCGCCCTCAGGCGGACCGGCTACGAGACGATGCGCTTCAGCGACGAGGATGCGCAAGACCCCGCCGCCTGCGCGGCGGAGGTCGCCGACTTCCTGGCGGTCCACCACGCGGCGTCCCCCGGCGCGATATGAGTCACAGGTTCCGTCCTCCGAGGGGACGGTTCCTGTGACGCTGCGCCTGCCGGTGGCCGCTGCTCCGAGCGGACGGTTCCTGTGACAGAGCGCCTGCCGGTGGCCGCCGCTCTGAGCGGACGGTTCCTGTGGGGCAGCCGCCTGCCGGTGGCCCCGCCCCGAGCGGACGGTTCCTGTGGGGCAGCGCCTGCGCCGGCCCCGCTCAGGCGGTCGCCAGCGCCTCGTCCTTGTAGCTCTCCCCGCGCTCGGCCTTCTCCACCAGCGAGGCCGGGGGCTCGAAGCGCTCGCCGTAGGTCGAGGCCAGCTCGCGGGCGCGCTCCACGAAGCCGGCCGGGCCGCCCTCGTATCCGTTGATGTACTGCAGCACGCCGCCGGACCAGCCAGGGAACCCGATGCCCATGATCGAGCCGATGTTGGCGTCGGCCACGGTCTCTATCACGCCCTCGTCCAGGCACTTGACGGTCTCGATCGACTCGATGAACAGCATCCGCTCCTCGAGGTCGCGCAGCGATATCGACGACGGGTCGTCGACCACCGGGAACGCGTCGCGCAGCCCCTTCCACAGGTGCGTGCGCTTGCCATCTTCGTACTCGTAGAAGCCGGCCCCCTCGAGCTTGCCGGGGCGCTCGAACTCGTCGAGCATCCGGTCGATGACCGCGATCGAAGGGTGGTCGTCCCAGCCGCTGCCACCGCTCGCGCCGGCCTCCTCGGCGGCCACGCGGATCTTGCGCATCAGCTTGAGGTTCAGCTCGTCGGAGAGCTGCAGCACGGGAGCGGGGTAGCCCGCCTGGGAGGAGGCCTGCTCGATCGACGGGGCCGGAACGCCCTCGGTGAGCATCGCGATCCCTTCGTTTATGAAGGTGCCGATCACGCGCGAGGTGAAGAACCCGCGCGAGTCGTTGACCACGATCGGCGTCTTCTTGATCTGCTTGGCCACGTCCAACGCGCGGTAGACCGTCTCGTCGCTGGTCTTCTCGCCCTTGATGATCTCGAGCAGCGGCATCTTGTCCACGGGGGAGAAGAAGTGCAGCCCGATGAAGGCCTCGGAGCGCGAGACGCCCTCGGCCAGCTCGGTTATCGGCAGGGTGGAGGTGTTCGAGCCCAGCAGCGCGCCCTCGGCCAGGTGCGGCTCGATCTCGGCGAACACCTGCGCCTTGACCGACGGATCCTCGAACACGGCCTCGATCACCAGGTCGGCGCCCTCGGCGTCGGCCGGGTCGGTGGTCGGGGTGATCCGGGCCAGCAGCGCGTCGCCCTTCTCCTGGGTCACCTTGCCCCGCTCGACGCCCTTGGCCACGAGCTTCTCGGAGTAGCCCTTGCCGCGTTCGGCGGCGGCCTGCTCCACATCCTTGAGCACGACCTCGATGCCCGACTTGGCGCACTGGTAGGCGATGCCCGCGCCCATCATGCCGGCGCCCAGCACGACGACCTTCGTGGCAGCGAAGGGCTCGATGCCCTCTGGCCGGCCGCGGTCGCCGTTTACCTGCTGGAGGTCGAAGAAGAACGCCTGGATCATGTTCTTGGAGACGGGGCCGCAGACCAGGTCCACGAAGTAGCGCCCCTCGATCTCGAACGCGTTGTCGATGTCGACCTGAGCCCCCTCGACCGCCGCCGCCATGATGTGGTGCGGGGCGGGGTAGTTGGCGCCCTTGATCTGCTTGCGCAGGTTGGCCGGGAAGGCCGGCAGGTTCTGGGCCAGCTTGGGGTTCGACGGGGTGCCGCCGGGGATCTTGTAGCCCTTCACGTCGAAGGGCTGGACCGCCTCGGGGTGCTCGGCGATCCAGTTCTTCGCCGCCGGGATCAGGTCGTCGGCCGAAGGCACGATCTCGTCGATCACGCCCATCTCCTTGGCCTCGGCGGGCTTGTAGCGCTTGCCCTGCATCAGCCACTGCATCAGCCCCTCGGCGATCCCGCGCATGCGCGTGATCCGGGTCACGCCCCCGCCGCCCGGGAGCAGGCCGAGCTGCACCTCCGGGAAGCCGAGCTGGATCTTCGGGTTCTCGGTGGCGATCCGGTGGTGGGCGGCCAGGCAGATCTCCAGGCCCCCGCCCAGCGCGGCGCCGTCGATGGCGGCCACCACCGGCTTGCCGAGGGTCTCCAGCCGGCGCAGCTGCGCCTTGATCGTACGTATGTTCTCGGCCACGGCCGGGGCGTCGCCGGGACCGGCCTTGATCAGGTCGTTGAGGTCGCCGCCGGCGAAGAAGGTCGACTTGGCCGAGGTGATGACGACCCCGGCGATGTCGCCGGACTCGGCCTCCAGCCGGTCGACGGTGGCGCCCATCGAGTCCAGGTAGGCCTGGTTCATCGTGTTCGCCGACTGATTGGGGTCGTCCAGGGTGAGGAGGACGACGCCGTCGTCGTCCCGCTCCCAGCGGATTGTGGTGCTCTCTGCCATAGCTCTGTGAGTCCTCTCGTTGCCGGGCCGCGTGGCTAGACGCGCTCGATCACGGTCGCGATGCCCATGCCGCCGCCCACACAGAGGGTGGCCAGGCCGTAGCGGCCGCCGGTGCGCTCGAGCTCGTCGATGAGCGTGCCCAGGATCATGCCGCCGGTGGCGCCCAGCGGGTGCCCCATGGCGATCGCGCCGCCGTTGACGTTGACCTTCTCGATGTCCAGGTCCATGTCGCGCACGAAGCGCAGCACCACGGCGGCAAAGGCCTCGTTGATCTCCACCAGGTCCAGGTCGTCCTTGGTCAGGCCGGCCTTGGCCAGCGCCTTCTTGGACGCCGGGGCGGGGCCGGTGAGCATGATCGTCGGGTCAGAGCCCGAGACCGCGGTCGCCAGGATGCGGGCGCGCGGCGCCATGCCGAGCGCGTCGCCGGTCTCGGCGTTGCCGATCGTGAGCAGCGAGGCGCCGTCCACGATGCCCGAGGAGTTGCCGGGCGTGTGGACGTGGTTGATCTCCTCGATCCAGTGGTAGTTCTGCAGCGCCACCGCGTCGAAGCCGCCCATCTCGCCCATCACCTGAAAGGAGGGGTTGAGCTTGTTCAGCGCCTCCAGCGTGGTGCCGGGGCGGATGAACTCGTCCTTGTCGAGCACCACCTGGTCGTTGATGTCGGCCACCGGGATCACCGAGTTGTCGAACTTGCCCGAGTCGCGAGCCGCCGCGGCGCGCTCCTGCGAGCGGGCGGCGTAGGCGTCCACGTCGTCGCGCGAGAACTCCTCGACGGTGGCAATCAGGTCGGCGCCGATTCCCTGGGGCACGAACGAGGTGTCGTAGTTGGTCTCGGGGTCCATCGCCCAGGCGCCGCCGTCGGAGCCCATCGGCACGCGCGACATCGACTCCACGCCGCCGGCCAGCACGAGGTCCTCCCAGCCCGAGGCGACCTTCTGCGCGGCGATGTTCACGGCCTCGAGGCCCGAGGCGCAGAAGCGGTTGAGCTGCACGCCGGCCACGGTGTCGGGCAGACCGGCCTTGATGGCGGCGGTCTTGGCGATGTCGGCGCCCTGGTCGCCGACGGGGGAGACGCACCCGAGCACGACGTCGTCGATGCGGTTGGGGTCGAGCTTGACGTTTCGGCCCAGCGTCTCGTGCATGAGGCCCACCACGAGGTCCACCGGCTTGGTGGTGTGCAGGGAGCCGTTTGACTTGCCCTTGCCGCGGGGGGTGCGGACTGCGTCGAAGACCAGTGCTTCGGTGCTCGCCATGGGGAGTCCTCTCAGTTGGGTGGTGAGCGCGCCCGCGGCACGGCCGCCTCGCGCGTCAGGCATTCTGCCCTAATCCTAGTCTGGCTGACTGACCAGTCGGTCGACCGTCGATCTGAGAGCATTCGCACCCGTGCGTGTGGCGATCGTGGGAGCCGGGTTCAGCGGGATCGCCATGGCCATCGCCCTGCGGCGCGAGGGGATCGAGGACTTCACGATCTTCGAGCGCGCCGAGGATCTCGGGGGCGTCTGGTTTCACAACACCTATCCCGGCGCCGCGTGCGACATGCCCTCCTACCTGTACTCGTACTCCTACGAGCAGCGGCGCGACTGGTCTCAGCCCTGCTCTTCCCAGGCGGAGATACTTGACTACCTGCACGCCACCGCCGCCAAGCACGGCGTGGACGCCCACATCCGGCTTGGTATAGAGATCGCCGGCGCGCGGTTCGACCAGGAGACGGCGCGGTGGCGGCTCGAGACCGCCGGCGGCGAGGCCTGCGAGGCCGACGCGCTGGTGGTGGCTTGCGGGCAGCTCAGCCGGCCCAACTGGCCCTCGGTACCCGGACAGGACGACTTTCGCGGCCACTCGTTCCACTCCGCCCAATGGGACCACGGCTACGACATCAAGGGCAAGCGAGTAGCCGTCCTCGGCACGGGCGCGAGCGCTGTGCAGCTCGTGCCCCCCGTGGCCGAGCAGGCCGCCCACCTCGACGTCTACCAGCGAACGGCGCCCTACATGCTCCCGCGCCGCAACCCCCGCTACCCGGGGTGGGCCAGGCGGTTGATCGAGTGCGTGCCCGGGCTGCAGGCCCTCCGCCGCCAGGGGACTCTGCTCTGCATGGAGGCGATGATCCTCGGGCTGGTCGCCGTGCCGCCGCTGCGCTGGGCGATGAGCGGGCTCTCCCAGGCCTTCATGCGCCGTCAGCTGCCCGATCCCCAGCTGCGGGGCAGGCTATGGCCCGACTATCCGTTCGCCTGCAAGCGCATCCTGTTCTCCTCCTACTACCTGCCCACGCTCGCGCGCCCGGACGTGGAGGTGATCACCGACCGCGTCGAACGGGTCACCGAGCGCGGCGTGGTGGCCGGGGGAGTCGAGCGCGAGGTGGACTGCATCGTCTACGCCACCGGGTTTCGGGCCAACGACTTCGTGGTCCCGATGGCGGTGACCGGCACTGACGGGCGCGACCTCCAGCAGACGTGGTCGGGCGGAGCCGAGGCCCACCTGGGGATCTCGGTGGCCGGCTTCCCGGCCATGTACATGCTCTATGGGCCCAACACCAACCTGGGGGTCGGCTCGATCATCGAGATGATCGAGGCCCAGGTGGGCTACGTGGTCGACTCGCTGCGGGCGGCGCGGTCGGCCGGCGCCGCCCTGGAGGTGCGGCCGGAGGTGCAGCGGTGGTCCAGCGAGGCGGTGCAGCGCCGGCTTCAGGACTCGATCTGGACCGCTTGCGAGAACTGGTATCGCCAGGGCAGCGAGGGCCGGGTGGTGAACAACTGGCCGGGGCTCATGGCCGAGTACCGGCACCGGACGCGCAGGTTCGACGCGACCGAGTATCGCGAGGTGAAGCCGGCCGGCGGCCCGTCTTAAACCATATATGGTCTAGACTCACCGTGTGTCTGCCGGTGCCGTAGTTCGCGAGGCGCGCCTTCGCCACGGGATCAACCAAGCATCGCTGGCGCGCCGATGCCGCACCAGCCAGACGCACATCAGCCGTATAGAGCGGGACGATGTCTCGCCAAGCGTCGAGACCCTCGCCCGGATCCTGCAGACGATGGGCGAGCGGCTCGTGCTCGGCGCCGAGCCAGCGCCGCACGGCAACGAGTCGGAAGCCGACGTACGCGCTGACCTGGACTTGTCGCCTTCGGAGCATCTGGTGCAGGCCGCTGAGCTCGCGTTCGCGCTGACGACCATCGAAGGCAGCGACGCCGATGAGCCGCGCCGAGCGGTCGGGTGAAGCGGGGGTCGTCAGGTGCCCGAGCAGCCACTGAAGCCGCTGGACCTTCTGACTGGGCTGCGCACGCTCGAGGTCGAGTTCATCGTGATCGGCGGCTACTGCCTGGCGGCTCACGGCTACGTGCGGGGTACCAAGGACGTCGACATAGTCCCCGAACCCGAGCAGGCGAATCTCCAGAGGCTCCTGGCCGCGCTTGGGACTCTCCAAGCGGAGCCATTGGCGCTCGGCGACTTCGATGCCGGCGAGTTGCTGGAGCTCAACCTGGAGAACCTTCGGCTCGGCGGGAACTGGCTCCTGCGCACGCGATTTGGCCGCCTGGACGTGATGCAGTACGTCGACGGGCTGGAGAGCTACGAGCAGCTGCGGGCCGGTGCAGTGGCGCGCGACCTGCCCGGCCTCCGGTATCCGCTGCTGTTCGCGGGCTACGACGATCTGATCGCGCTGAAGCAGGCCGCCGGTCGGCCCCGAGACCTCGAGGACATCGCCGAGCTGGAGCGGCGCCGCCAGGCGTGA
>JBBJOH010000058.1:0-7009 GCA_037720995.1 Thermoleophilaceae bacterium | reverse complement strand
CGCTGCGCCTGCTGATGATCAAGTCCGACGGCTCGGTGATGGTCCACGCCGACACGGGCGGCTTCAAGCCCCAGAACTGGATGACCCCACCCACCGTCATCGAATTCCATCCGGGCAGGGCAACGCCCTGCCCGGATGCCACGGCCGACGAGCAGCCCGGCCGCATCGTGGTGCGAAAGCGGGCCGGGGCCACCGAAGACCGGCTGGAGATCGCGGTGGCCGAGGTGATCTCGGACGTGACTCACGACATGGGCGAGGCCGCGGCCCTGGAGAAGGAGGGGGTCGAGAAGGATCTGCAGGAGCTGCTGGCCGCCGCCCCCGAGCACTGCGGCGAAGGCTTCCGGCTGGTCCGCCGCGAATGGCCCACCGACATCGGGCCCGTCGACCTGATGTGCCGTGACGCCGGGGACCGCTGGGTGGCGGTCGAGATCAAGCGCGTGGCCACCATCGACGCCGTGGAGCAGCTCACCCGCTACCTCGAGCGGCTCGCCGCCGAGTCCGGGTTCGCCCTCTGTCGCGGGGTGCTGGCGGCGACGCAGATCAAGCCCCAGGCTCGGGTGCTGGCCGAGTCGCGCGGGATCGCGTGCGTGGAGGTCGATCCGCTGGTGGTGAAGGGCGAGCGCGAGCCCGACCTCACGCTGTTCGGCGCTTGAAGCCGCCTGGGAGGACTCAGGGCGACAACGGGCGAATGAGGGAGCGTTGGCGCAGCCCGCGACCGCCGGCTGGCTTCGGGCCGGGCCGCCTACGAGAGCTTGACGATGGCGATCGCCATCGACGCCAGCACGCAGATCACGATCACAACCTGCATATAGATGTAGAAACGAGGCACAATCCCATCATGACAATCGGAATCTCGATCTTCCTGATGGCCTTGGGGGCCATCCTGCGCTACGCGGTGACCGACGGAATCTCGGGGATCGACATCCCCACGGTGGGCACCATCCTCATGGTGGCCGGCGTGATCGGCCTGCTCGCGTCACTCGCACTGGCCTTCGCGGGTCGCGACGACCGCGCCCCTCGCGACCGCGACTACCCGCCGCGCAGGTAGCGGCCACGGGGTCGCGCCGGGCTCTGTGGTCACGCCCGTTTGGCGGGCAGGGCTAGTATCCGGTCTTCCCGGAGGCGTCGGAGAGGAGAAGGATGTTCGGATCGATCGTGGTCGGAACCGACGGCTCGGCCACCGCTTCGGAGGCCGTGAGCCAAGCCACCGAGCTGGCGCGCAGCGTGGGCGCCAAGGTGTACCTGGTCAGCGCGTATGAGCCTGTCCCCGAGGGCCGGTTGCGCGACGAGCGCCAGCAGATCCCCGACGACCTCCAGTGGATGGTCAACCCGCGCGAGGACGTGGAGTCGACCCTGAAGCAGAGTGCGGCCACGGTGACCGAGGCGGGGATCGCCGTGGAGACGCTGGCCCGCGAGGGCGATCCTGCCGACGCGATTCTGGACGTGGCCGAGGAGAAGGACGCCGACCTGATCGTGGTCGGCAACAAGGGCATGACAGGCGCCAAGCGCTTCCTACTGGGATCGGTGCCCAACAAGGTCTCCCATCACGCGCCGTGCAGCGTGATGATCATCCGGACCACCTGACCGGCTTTGCCGTAGGACGACTTACCGCAGCGCTGCTCGGGCGTCCAGGAGCCCGTAGCCGTAGTGGCTGTCGCGGCCGGGAGCGCCTATGTCCCGCGCGGTCTCCTTCAGGCGGCTTTCGATCGCCCGCGGGCTGGGGTTGCGCCCCAGCCGCTTGGTCGCGATCAGGAGCGCGGCCACCCCCGATACGTGGGGGGACGCCTGCGAAGTGCCCATGTACTCGCCGGGGAGGCCAAAGGAGCGTACGCTCGAGGTGAAGGTCTGCTGGTAGATGGAAGCCCCCTTCAGGTCGGGCTGGCACGCCTTGGCGTCGTAGGGGTTGTCCGACAAGGCAGCGTCGTAGCCGCCTCCCGGCGCGGCCAGGTCCGCGTCGAGGCCCGAGTTCGAGTAGTCGGCCAGGCAGCCCCGGATCGTGGTGGCCGACACGCCTATCACCGTGGGCGCGCGGGCCGGGTAGGCCACCGAGGCCCCTGCCGTGTTGCCCGCCGCGGCCACCACCACCGCCCCGCGACGACGGGCGTAGCGCAGGGCGCTGATGATGTTCGGGATCTCCGCCGCCCTCACGGACGGCCTGAACTCGAGGCTCAGGTTGATCACATCGGCGCCGCGGCGGGCGGCGTAGCGGATGCCCTGGGCTATCGCCACGGTGTCGCCCTCGCCCCTCTCGTTGAGCACCCGCACGGGCATGATCTTGGCCCGGTAGGCGATTCCCGCGGTGCCCACCTTGTTGCCGGTGGTCTGGGCGATCGTGCCCGCCACGTGTGTCCCGTGGCCGTTGTCGTCGTTGGGGTGGCTGTCCCCGTCCATGAAGTCATAGCCCTTCGCGAAGCGCTGTAGGTCGGGGGCGCGGCGGAAGCGCTTGTAGCGCTGGTAGGCCACGCCGGTGTCCAGCACGGCCACGGTCACGCCCTTGCCCCCCGGTCCGCGCCGGGCCTTCGCCAGGTTCCAGGCGTCCGGCATGTTGATTCCGTTGGCGCCGCTGAGGTTCCACTGGAGCCGGAAGGCCGGGTCGTCGGGAACAAGGCCACTGGCGTGGGCGATGTAGTTGGGCACCGCGTACTCCACCCGCGGATCACGACGGAGCTTGTGCACGGCGCCGGCGACTGAGGTGCCCGCCCGCAGCTCGAGTCGCTTGGAGGCGGCGGGCGGACCGACTGCGCCGCCGGTGCCGACGGCACTGGCCGCGCTCGCCTGCGCCCTGGTCGACGTGCCGCCCTTGTACTTGACGAGCACCTCTCCAGGCACATAGGAGCGCCCGGGCGATGCCGAGGCCCCCACAGGCAGAGCCAGCGCGAGGCCGACGAGGGCGAGGAGGGGGAGCGCTTGGTGTGGGAGGGGGGATCGGGCCATCGGTTACGGTCTCGGTCGCAGTGTACGAGGGCCAGAACACTCCCAAGGCCCAGAAGTTCCTCGTACTCCCTCGGCGTAACCGGTACGACATATGAGAGCCTGCGTTACCGGGGGGACGGGCTTCTTGGGGAGCCACGTGGTGCGAGAGCTGGCCGAGGCCGGGCACGAGGTCCGGGTCGCCTTCCGGGACGAGCGCAGGTTGGCGCGTCTGGGCTCGATCAGGTACGAGCCGGTCGCCGCCGACCTGTTCGACCGCGCGGGCCTGCGACGGGCGGTGCGCGGGTGCGAGGTGCTGTTCCACGTGGCCGGGTTCGTGGGCTCGCGGCCCGCCGACCGGGTCTGGCGGATCAACGCCCTGGGCCCCCGGCGCGCCGTGGAGGCGGCGGCCGCCGAAGGGGTGGGGCGGGTGGTGGTCACGTCCAGCGTGGCGGGACTCGGACCGGTCGATTCCGACCGGATCGGCACCGAGGAGGATCTCTACCGGGGCGGGGGCCTCGGCCTCGTCTATCCCGACTCCAAGCACGAGGGCGAGCTCGAGGCGCTGGCGGCCGCCGCCCGGCTGGGGGTCGAGGTGGTGGTGGTGAACCCCACCTACGTGCTGGGAGTGCCGGTCGACCGGACCCAGCCGGGCGAGACCTCCACCCGCGTGATCGGCAACTATCTCCGCGGCCGTCTCCCCGCGGTCGTCGACGGCCGATCGGACTTCTGCGACGTCCGCGACGTGGCCCGCGGCCACCTGCGCGCGGCCGAGCGCGGCCGCCCGGGCGAGCGCTATGTGCTGGGCGGCCACGACAGCGGCTGGGTGGCGCTGGTCGACCGCTTGGCCGAGCTCTCGGGGGTTCACCATCCCGTCGCCGTGCTCCCGCCGGCGCTGGGACCGGTCGCCCGCTGCGCGGAAGCCCTTCACCTACCCACGCCGATCGCCTCCGAGGGCATCGCCCTGATGGGCCTGAACTGGAGCTACTCGTCCAGGAAGGCCAGGGGCGAGCTGGGCTACCGCACCCGGCCGCTGGACGCCACCTTGTCGCACACGATCGACTGGTACCGGGAGTTGATCGAATCGGGCACTCTGCGGGACGGCCTGAGTCCGCTGTCGGTCGGGGCCGCCGGGGTGCGCCTCGCCGGTTGGGCCGGTCTGACCGGCTTGGCCCAGGCCGCGTCGCGGCGAGCCGGTCGTCCGCTGGTGGCGGGCGGGTGACCACGGCTTCACGGCTGGGGGGCCGGTGACCACGGCTTCACGGCGGGGGGGCCGGTGACCACGGCTTCACGGGTGGCGGGCGGGTGACCACCTCCTTCTTCCCGCGCGACGAGTACTTCATGCGGCTGGCCCTGCGCGAGGCCGATCGGGCCCTAGAGCACGATGACGTGCCGGTGGGCTGCGTGATCGTGGCGGCGGGTGAGGTCGTGGCCGCCGCCCGCAACGAGCGCGAGCTGCGCGGTGACCCCACGGCCCACGCCGAGGTGCTCGCGCTGCGCGAGGCCTCGCAGCGCCTGGACTCCTGGCGCCTCGACGACACGGTCATCTACGTGACGCTGGAGCCGTGCGCCATGTGCGCGGGGGCGATCGTGCTGGCCCGGGTGCCGCGCGCGGTCTACGGGGCAACCGATCCCAAGACGGGCGCGGCGGGAAGCGTCCTCGACGTGCTCTCCGAGCCCCGGCTGAACCACCGTCCCGACGTGGCGGGCGGGCTGCTGGCCGAGGAGTCCGCGGCGCTGTTGCGGGCGTTCTTCGCGTCTCGGCGGTAGGGCTGGGGCGGCTGGGTGGCGCGCGTCCTCGGCTTGCCGGGGGGCTACGTGTCGCCCGCGTCTTCGGCTCGCGGCGGCGCGGGGGAGCGTGTCTCGAGCCGCGCGGGGTGAGTCTCGAGCGCGCCGGGGGTGAGTCTCGAGCGCGGGGGGCGAGTCTCGGGCGCGGCCGGGGGCGAATCTCTGTGCTCGGGGGCGAATCTCAGCGCTCGGGGCCTTGAGCGGATGATGGCAGCCCGCCGACGAGCATCTGACGTCACGCAACGCTCCGCCGGCGTTCCCTGCCGTCCAGTGCACGCGAACCGGCTCTCTGACGTCACGCAGCGCGGCCACGACCTTGCCTGCCGTGCAGTGCACGTGGCGGGCCCGGGCGATGCGGCGGCGAACTGGGTGGCCGAGCGCTAGCACGGCGTGATTACGGTGGCGCAGAGCCGGGCGTGCGGACTGGGACGTACGGCCGTCGGGGGACGCTGCAGCCGGGGCCATTGGCGGGTGCTCCAGCCCGGGGTGTTCCTGGTGACCGGCACTCGACCCACCGACCACGCCCGCATCCTCGCCGCCGTGCTCTCCTGCTCGCCCGGGTCGGCGGCCGGCCACGCGACGGCCGCCTGGCTGTGGGGGATGATCGACCGGCTGGTCTCGTCCGTGCACGTGGTGATGGTCGACGGCGCGAATCCGGGCAACCGGGAAGGGGTTCGAATCCATCGTCCGGCGGAGCTGGCGCCCCGCGAGCTCAGGTGGCGTCAGGGCATCCCCCTCACCTCTCCGGCGGACACGCTGCTCGACCTGGCCGCCGCTGTGGCCCCGGATGAGCTGGAAGCGGCCTGGGCGCTCGCGGTCTCCAGGCGCCTGGTCAATGAGGACCGCCTCCGGCAGGCGGTGGAGACCTCCCCGCGCCGCTCCGGGCTCGCGCGGCTCCGCGAGGTGGCCGGGCGCGACTCCGTACCTCCCCTCTCGCGGTCGTCCAACGAGCGTCTCATGTACTCGCTCGTCCGTCAGGCCGGACTGCCCGAGCCCGAGGCGAATGTGGTCGTCCACGGCAAGGAGCTCGATCTCTGGTGGCCACAGGCCCGCGTGGCCGTCGAGGTCGACGCCTTCGGCACCCACGGCTCTCCGTTCTTCGTTCGAGAGCGATCGGCTCGTGGACGCGGATTTCAAGGCGGGCGGCATCGAGGTGCTGCGCTTCACCGGTAGGCGGATCCGGACCCGCCCGCTGGAGGTCGTGGCCCGCCTGGCGGCCGTGCTCGCCTTGGCGCTCGGCGGGCTGCCGCCGGGGCGGCCCCGCCTGTAGATCCTCCAGCGGCCTGCCACCACGCGGTCTCCGTCCAGCAGTATTCCCGCTCGCGACCACGCCCTACTCGGGCCAGCCGTCCAAGAACAGGTCGAGCTGCAGATCGGCGTCGGCCACGGCGCTGTACTTCGACAGGTCCGTGATTCCCTCCTCGGCCAGCACCTCGTCGTCGATGAACGAGTGTCCCGTGCACTCGCGCGGGTCGCGGCGCAGGATGGCCAGGGCGGAGTCGGCGTAGATCTCCGGTGTGCGCGCGCGGCGCATGGCCTCCTCGCCACCCAGCAGGTTCTGCACCGCCGCCGTGGCGATCAGGGTGCGCGGCCACAAGGTGTTCGCGCCGATGCCGGCCTCGGCCTCGTCGGCGGCCACGCCCAGGGTCACCATCGTCATGCCGTACTTGGCCACCGTGTAGGCGGAGTGGCCCCGCAGCCACTTGGGATCGGCCGAGATGGGAGGCGACAGCGAGAGCACGTGGGCGTGGTCGGACTCGCGCAGGTGGGGCAGAGCAGCGCGGGTGAGCACGAAGGTGCCGCGCAGGTTGATGTCCAGCATCAGGTCCAGGCGCTTGACCTCGAGGTCGCGCATGGGGGCGAGGTTGATCGCGCTGGCGTTGTTCACCACGATGTCGATCCCGCCGAAGCGCGCGACGGTCTTCTCCACCGCCTCCTGCACCGAGGCCTCGTCGCGCACGTCGCCGAGGATCGGGAGGGCCTGGCCGCCGGCCTCCTCGATCTCGGCCGCCGCGGTATGGATCGTTCCTTCCAGCTTGGGGTGGGGCTGGTCGGTCTTGGCGATGATCGCCACGTTGGCGCCCTCGGCCGCGGCCTTCTTGGCGATGGCCAGGCCGATCCCCCGGCTGCCGCCGGACATGATCACGGTGCAGTTGTGAAGCGCGGTCATGGCCGGGCACCCTACGGGCTGAGGCGATGTCTAGGCTTGCCTGCTCCGCCTGACCCAGGAGGGGTGCCGGAGTGGTTGAACGGGGCGGTCTCGAAAACCGTTGTGCGTCTTCGACGTACCCAGGGTTCGAATCCCTGCCCC
>JBBJOH010000057.1:0-7121 GCA_037720995.1 Thermoleophilaceae bacterium | reverse complement strand
GACCTGGGCGAGCGGGCCCGGCGGCTGGTCTACCTGTCGGTCCCGCCCGGCGCGATGCAGGACATGATCGGCATGCTCGGCGAGTCCGGGATCGCCGACGGAGCCCGGCTGATCGTGGAGAAGCCCTTCGGCCGTGACCTGGAGTCGGCCAAGGAGCTGAACGCGACGCTCCACCAGGTGGTGGATGAGGACCAGGTCTTTCGCATCGACCACTTCCTGGGCAAGGAGGCGGCGCAGAACATCCTGGTCCTGCGCTTCGCCAACGGCCTCTTCGAGCCCGCGTGGAACCGCGAGCACATCGCCTACGTCCAGATCGACGTGCCCGAGGACCTGGGCATCGAGGGGCGCGCGGGCTTCTACGAGTCCACGGGGGCGATGCGGGACATGATCTCCACCCACCTGTTCCAGCTGCTGGGCTTCGTGGCGCTGGAGCCGCCGGTGCACCTGGACGCCGACTCGCTGCACGTGGAGCGCAAGAAGGTGTTCGACGCCGTGGCCCCCATCCAGGCCGAACGCGTGGTCTTCGGCCAGTACGAGGGCTATCGCGACGAGCAGGACGTGGACTCCGGCTCGGACATCGAGACCTTCGTGGCGATGGAGGTGCGGTTGAACACCTGGCGCTGGTCGCACGTGCCGTTCTTCCTGCGCACGGGGAAGGCGATGGCCCAGTCGCGGCGCACGATCACCGTCGGCTTCCGCGAGCCCCCGCTGCACATGTTCGCCACGGCCGCCGGATCCGACGGCGACGTCCCCAACGAGCTGGTCTTCGAGCTCAGCGACGATCCCGAGGTCACGATCGACGTGCGAGCCAAGCAGCCCGGGCCGGCGCTGGAGATCAGCGACGCCAGGTGGCGGCTCGACTTCTCGGAGGCCTTCGGCGGGCACGACGCCCTCGAGGCCTACGAACGGCTCCTTCACGACGTCATGCAGGGCGACCACACCCTGTTCACGCGCGCCGACGAGGTCGAGCGGCTGTGGGAGCTGTGCGACCCCGTCCTGGCGAGCCGCCCCGAGCTGCACCCCTACGAGCAGGGCTCGTGGGGCCCCAAGGCGGCGCTGGAGCTCACGGGCCGGCGCGGCTGGCGCCTGCCCGACGACGAGTGAGAACCGGGCTCCGCGTCCGGCTCAGCCGGCCGCGGACCCGCGCGCCATCCTGCGCAAGTCCAGCGCTTCGTCCAGCGTGGCCTCGTCCACGCCCTTCTCCAGCGCCACCTCGCGGATCGTGCGCTGCGACGCCACCGCCTCCTTGACGATCTCGGTGGCGCGGTCGTAGCCGATATGGGGGTTCAGCGCGGTGGCGATCGCCGGCGTGGACTCCGCGTGGCGGGTCAGGTTCTCGACGTTTGCCCGAAGGCCGGCCACGCACTTCTCGTTCAGCAGCGTGGCCGCGCTGGCCAGGATCGTGATCGAGCCGAGAACGTTGCGGGCGATCACGGGCACGCGCACGTTGAGCTCGAAGTTGCCCTGGGTGCCGGCGACGGTCACCGCGGCGTCGTTTCCGATCACCTGGGCGGCCACCTGCAGCACCACCTCCGGAATCACCGGGTTGACCTTCCCGGGCATGATCGACGAGCCCTTCTGCAGCTCGGGCAGCGCGATCTCCCCCAGGCCGGCGCGCGGGCCCGAGCCCATGATCACCAGGTCGTTGGCGATCTTGGTCAGCGACACCGCCACCACCTTCAGGGCGCCCGAGAGCTCCACCAGGGCGTCGCGGTTGCCCTGTGCCTCGAACGGGTCGGCCGGACCTTCGACGTCCACGCCCGTGGCCTCGCGCAGCTTGGCCCGCACGCCCTCGGCGAAGTCCGGGTGGGTGTTCAGCCCGGTGCCGGTGGCGGTGCCGCCCAGCGGGATCTGCGAGGCGCGGGGGAGAGCGTCGCCCACCCGGTCGCCGCCCAGGCGGATCTGCGCCGCGTAGCCGGCGAGCTCCTGGCCCAGGGTCACGGGCACCGCGTCCATCATGTGGGTGCGTCCGGCCTTGACCACGTCGGCGAGCTCCTCGGCCCTGGCCCCGAAGGCGGCGCTCAAGCCCTGCAGGGCGGGGATCAGCGTGTGCTGCGCCTCGGCCACCGCAGCCAGGTGGACCGCCGAGGGGAAGACGTCGTTGGAGGACTGGCCCATGTTCACGTGGTCGTTTGGGTGCGCGTCCTCCCCGGCCAGGTTGGCGATCACCTCGTTCGCGTTCATGTTCGTGGATGTGCCCGAGCCGGTCTGGAAGACGTCGATCGGGAACTGGTCGTCGTGCTCGCCGGCGGCCACCTCGTCCCCCGCCGCGGCGATCTTCTCGGCGATCGCGGAGTCGAGCAGGCCGAGCTCGGCGTTGGTGCGGGCGGCGGCCGCCTTCACGTGTCCGAGCATCCGCACCACGGGGGTGGGCACGCGCTCGCCCGAGACCGGGAAGTTGTCCACTGCCTTGCTCGTCTCCGAGCCCCACAACTGCTGCGAAACCGCCATTCGGGCCTTTCCGATCGCTGGAGCCCCAGGCTATCGCCGCGGCAAGCTATCCCCCTCGCCGGCCCGCCCGCTCTCCGCGCCTAAACGCGGCGGAGCCCTTGTCGGCCCGCGTGGCCTCGTTGTCCAGGCGACGCACCATCTCGGAGGCCGGCCCCTGGTCGCTCGACGCTCCCCGGTGGGCGGCGCCGATCAGGTAGCCCAGCCGCAGCGCTTCGCGCCCCCGGGGGTCCTTCTCGGCGGCGGTGGCCAGCGTGGAGGCGGCATCGAGGTAGCCGATCCCCACATCGCGCAGGTCGCCCCCGTCGCCCGCGTCGCGCAGGCAGGACGAGAGCGGCGTGCCGTCGAGGGAGACCGGGGACGGCGCCTGGCGCAGGGCCCGCAACACCGGCCCCGATCCCTCCCGGCAGGCCGGGCTGAGCACGGCGGGCTCCTCCCGGCCGCACCCCGAGAGCCCCAGCAGGAGGGCTGTGGCACAGAGCACGGAGAGGGCGGATGGCCGCACACGCCGATCGTAAGCGCCCGACGCCGCGCAATGTGCGCAATCTGCGGCCATCGTCCGGGCGCGGGCCTAGCATCGCGCCGCGATGAGCCCTCTGGAGGTCGGCGACCCCCTCGCCCACCGCGCGCTGCAGGCGCTGCTGCGGGCCGAGACCTCGGTCAGGCGCGTGCTGGCCACCGACCTCGAGCGCGAGGGCGTCTCGGCCGCCGGCTTCTCGGCGCTGGTGATCCTCACGACCGCGGGCGGTTCGCTGGAGCTGCGCACCATGCGCCGCCGCCTGGACTGGTCGAAGGCCAACGCGACCGAGGTCACGGTCACGCTCGAGGCGCGTGGCCTGGTGCGACGGCGACGGCTGGATCACGACCGGCGCAGCTGCGCGGTCGACCTCACGCCGGCCGGCCGTGACCTGGTCGATCGCCTGTTCCCGGGTCACGCCGAGCGCGTGAGCAGCGCCTTCTCCTCGCTGGACGAGGAGGAGAAGCGCTCGCTGGCCTTCATCTGCCGCAAGCTGGCTGCGTAGCCGGGGCTACATAGACTGGTGGGTTCCGCCAATGGCCCGCTACGCCCCCGTCGACTCCCGGCAGTCCTTTCCCGCGCTCGAGCAGGGAATCCTCGCGCGCTGGCGCGAGCGCGACGTGTTCGGCGAGTCCGTGCGCCGCCGCGAGGGCGCCAAGCCCTACGTCTTCTACGAGGGTCCACCCACGGCCAACGGGCGGCCCGGCTCCCACCACGTGCTCTCGCGCGTGTTCAAGGACGTGTTCCCGCGCTACCGGACGATGCGCGGCCAGCTCGTGCACCGCAAGGGCGGGTGGGACTGCCACGGCCTGCCGGTGGAGCTCGAGATCGAGAAGGAGCTCGGCTTTACGTCCAAGGAGGACATCGAGCGCTACGGCGTGGCCGAGTTCAACGCCCGCTGCCGCGCCTCGGTGCTCAAGTACATCGACGAGTGGCACGCGCTGACCGAGCGGATCGGCTTCTGGATCGACACCGACGACGCCTACTACACGCTCGACGACGACTACATCGAGTCCGTGTGGTGGGGGCTCAAGCAGGTGTGGGAGGCGGGCCTGCTCTACGAGGGTCACAAGGTGGTCCCCTACTGCCCGCGCTGTGGCACGGCGCTCTCCTCGCACGAGGTGGCCCTGGGCTACAAGGACGTCATCGACCCCAGCGCGTACGTGCGCTTCCCCGTGCGCGGAGAGCCCGGGGTCTCGTTGCTGGGCTGGACCACCACGCCGTGGACGCTGCTCTCCAACGCCGCCCTGGCCGTCAACCCGGACGTGACCTACGTGCGCGCCCACGTGGACACCCATGAGGGCACGGGCGGTGAGCAGCTGATCATGGCCGAGGCGCTGGTGGAGAGGGTTCTGGGCGACGGGGTGGCGACCTCGGATCCCGTGCCCGGCTCGGAGCTGGTCGGCACGGCCTATGAGCCCCCCTTTGCCTACGTGACCGACTTCGGCCCCAAGAGCCAGACGGTCCTGCCCGCCGCCTTCGTGACCACCGACGACGGCACCGGAGTCGTGCACACGGCCCTGGCTTTCGGCGAGGACGACTTTCGCCTGGGCGAGGAGCAGGGGCTCACGCTCCAGAACCCCGTCAAGCCCGACGGCACCTTCGACGAGCGCATGGGCCCGTTTGCCGGGCGCAACGTCAAGGAGGCCGATCCCGACATCCTGGACGCGCTGCGCGAGTCGGGCCGGCTGCTGCGAGCCGAGGACTACGAGCACTCCTATCCGCACTGCTGGCGCTGCGAGACGCCGCTGCTCTACTACGCCAAGTCCTCCTGGTACGTGCGCACCACCGCGATCAAGGACCAGCTGCTGGCCTCCAACGAGGCCGTCACCTGGTACCCCGAGCACATCAAGCACGGGCGCTTTGGCAACTGGCTGGAGAACAACGTGGACTGGGCCCTGTCGCGCGAGCGCTACTGGGGCACGCCGCTGCCCATCTGGCGCTCCGAGGACGGCGCCGAGACCGTGTGCGTGGGCTCGCGCGATGAGCTGCGCGAGCTGGGCGCCGAGGTTCCCGAGGACCTGCACCGCCCCTACGTCGACGACGCCACCTTCCAGCGCGGCGGCAAGACCTTCCGCCGGGTGCCCGACCTGATCGACGTGTGGTGGGACTCGGGCTCGATGCCCTTTGCCCAGTGGCACGCCCCGTTCGAGAACGAGGAGAAGCTCGAGCAGCGCTTTCCCGCCGACTACATCTGCGAGGCGCTGGACCAGACGCGGGGCTGGTTCTACTCGCTGCTGGCGGTCTCCACGCTTCTCTACGGCCGGGCATCGTTTGAGACGGTGCTCTGCCTCGGTCTGATCCTGGACCCCGAGGGTCAGAAGATGTCGAAGTCGAAGGGAAACGTGGTCAGCCCGTGGGAGGTGCTGGACACCCACGGGGCGGACGCCTTCCGCTGGTACTACTTCACGTCCAAGCAGCCCTGGGACGGCTACCGCTTCTCGGTCGAGACCGTCGGCGAGTCGGTGCGTCAGTTCCTCAAGACGCTGTGGAACGTGTACGGGTTCTTCGTGCTCTACGCGAACGTGAACGACGTCGAGCCGGCCGGGCTGGACTCCGTGGACAAGGATGCGAGCGATTCGGCATCCGTGCCAAATCCCTCCCTCACCGACCTCGACCGCTGGGCGCTCTCGCGGCTGCAGTCGGTGTCCGAGACGGCCATCGACCGCCTGGACGACTACGACACCACCGGTGCGGGCCGGGCGATCCAGGCCTACGTGGACGACCTGTCGAACTGGTACGTGCGCCGCTCGCGCCGCCGCTTCTGGGACGGCGACCCCGCCGCCTTCGCCACCCTGCGGGAGTGCCTGCTGGGCGTGGCCAAGCTGGTGGCGCCACTGACGCCGTTCGTGGCCGACGCGGTGTACTCCAATCTGGACGGTGCGGAGCCCTCGGTGCACCTGTGCGACTACCCCTCGCCCGACCCGGCCCGGCGTGACGAGCGGCTGGAGCTCCAGATGGGGGTGGCGCGCGAAGCCGTCGGCCTCGGGCGCGAGGCCCGCGCGCACGGACGGCTGAAGGTGCGTCAGCCGCTGCGCGAGGCGGTGGTGGTCGCCGCCGGCGACGAGCGTGAGGCGATCGAGCGGTTCGAGGGCGTGGTGCGCGAGGAGCTGAACGTCAAGTCGGTGCGCTACGCCACCGACGCCGACGAGCTGGGTCGCTTTGAGCTGAAGCCCAACTACCGGGCGCTCGGGCCGCGCTTTGGCAAGCACATGCCCCAGGTGGCCGCCGCGGTAGGGGGCCTGGATGCCGTAAGGGCGGCCCGGACGCTGCGCGAGGGCGGCGAGGTGCACGTGAACGTCGACGGCCACGAGCACGCACTGGGCCTCGACGACGTGCAGATGGTGCTGCAGCCGCTCGAGGGCTACCAGGTGGAGCGCTCGGGAACGCACGCCGTGGCACTGGACACCGTGCTCGACGACGAGCTGCGCCTGGAGGGCCTGGCCCGCGAGGTGGTCCACGCGGTGCAGAACGCGCGCAAGGAGGCCGGCCTGGACGTGGAGGACCGCATCGCGTTGGCCCTGGGCGGCGACGCCGGCTTGCTCGAGGCCGTGCGCGCCCACGAGGGCTATGTGACGGGCGAGACGCTGGCCACATCGCTGCAGCTGATGCGGGCGGGCGAGAAGGCGTCCGTGCCTTCTCACGAGACGACGGGCGACGGAGCCGATGCCGCCGCCCGCGCTGACATCGAGGGCCGTGAGTTGCTGATCACCGTGGTCCGGGCCTAGATCGCGCCGGACCTTCCGTATCCGCCTTTCATCAGGCGGACGATCGCCTCTTCGGGGGTGAGGAGCAGGTTGCGGGCCACGCGCACCATCGTCAGCTCGGAGTCGGTGATCGGCCGCTCCACGCCCTCGCTTCCCAGCAGCTCGCCGGGAGCGACGTCGAAGTACCTTGCGATGAGGATGTAGGAGAACAGGGGCGGACTGGCCCACCCGCGCTCCAGCCGGGAGACGAAGCTCGAGCTGTAGGGCCTGCCGTCGGCACGCTGGATCTCCTGTGCCAGCCGGGCGATGCTCATCTCGCGCTGAAGCCGCATCGCGCGGACCCGCCGCCCGACCACCATGCCCCACTCGAGCCGATACCGGGTGCCCCAGTTCGGGCCGGCCTGCTCATTGCCGAAGAAGGCGAGAGGAACGCGCACAACCCCACAAGT
>JBBJOH010000056.1:0-7138 GCA_037720995.1 Thermoleophilaceae bacterium | reverse complement strand
GCGGTACTCGTAGACGATCTCGCGCTGCTGGTTCATCACGTCGTCGTACTCGAGCACGCGCTTTCTGATCAGGAAGTTCTGCTCCTCGACCTTGCGCTGGGCCCCTTCGATCTGCTTGGACAGCATCTTCGCCTCGATCGCCTCCTCCTCGCCGGCTTCGCCGGTAGGGCCGAGCTTGTCGAGGATGCGGTAGATCCGGTCGCCGGCGAACAGGCGCACCAGGTCGTCCTCGGCGGAGAGGAAGAAGCGCGACTCGCCCGGGTCGCCCTGGCGGCCGGCCCGGCCGCGCAGCTGGTTGTCGATGCGCCGCGACTCGTGGCGCTCGGTGCCGACGATGTACAGGCCGCCGGCGGCGATGACCTTCTCCTTGTCGCTCGCGACGCGCTCCTCGATCGTGGGCAGGATGTCGTGGAAGCGCTCCTCGTAGTCGGGGTCGCCCGGCTGCAGGCCCAGCCGCGCGAGCTCGCGCTGGGTGAGGTGCTCGGGGTTGCCGCCGAGCTTGATGTCGACGCCGCGGCCCGCCATGTTCGTCGCGATCGTCACGGCGCCGAGCTGGCCGGCCTCGGCGACGATCTCGGCCTCGCGCTCGGCGTACTCGGGCTTGGCGTTGAGCACCGTGTGCTTGATGCCCTGCTGGTCGAGGAGGCTCGACAGGAGCTCTGAGACCTCGACCGAGACGGTGCCGACGAGCACGGGCTGCTCGTGCTCGTGGCGCTCCATGATCTCGCGGCTGACGGCGTCCCACTTGCCGTCGCGCGTCTTGTAGACCTGGTCGTTCTGGTCCTTGCGGATCATCGCCTGGTTCGTCGGGATCTCGACGACCGGGAGCTTGTAGATCTTCATGAACTCGGTGGCCTCGGTGAGCGCCGTGCCGGTCATGCCCGCGAGCTTGTCGTAGCGGCGGAAGTAGTTCTGGTAGGTGATCGTGGCGACCGTCTGGTTCTCCTCCTGGATCGCCACCTCCTCCTTGGCCTCGATCGCCTGGTGCAGGCCCTCCGACCAGCGCCGTCCCTCGAGGATGCGGCCGGTGAACTCGTCGATGATCTTGACCTCGCCGTCGATCACCGAGTAGTCCTTGTCGCGGCGGTACAGGGACTCGGCCTTGAGCGCCTGCTGCAGGTGGTTGACGAGGTTTCCGTGCTCGGCCTTGTACATGTTGTCGACGCCGAGGAACTTCTCGGCCTTCTCGACGCCCTGCTCGGTCACGGCGACCGTCTTGTGCTTCTCGTCGGGCTCGTAGTCGAAGTCGGCGACCCAGGCCTTGGACTTGGCCTCGACGCCCTCGGGCTTCTTGCCCGGCTCCATCTTGGGTGCCAGCTCGGCGAACTTGTAGTAGAGGTCGGCGGCCTGCTCCGGGGAGCCGGAGATGATCAGCGGGGTGCGCGCCTCGTCGATCAGGATGTTGTCGACCTCGTCGACGATCGCGAAGCCGTGGCCGCGCTGGGACTTCTCGGCCGCATCGGTGGCCAGGTTGTCGCGCAGGTAGTCGAAGCCGAGCTCCGAGTTGGTGCCGTAGGTCACGTCGGCTTCATAGGCGGCGCGCTTGGCGTCCCAGTCGTTCTCCTCGGACTGCAGGATCCCGACGGTCACGCCCAGCAGGTCGTAGACCGGCTTCATCCACAGCGCGTCGCGGCGCGCGAGGTAGTCGTTGACGGTGACCAGGTGCACGCCCTGGCCCTTGGTGGGGCTGCCATCGGCGTCGCGGGCGGTGAGCGCGTTCAGGCAGACGGGCAGCGTGGATGTCAGGGTCTTGCCCTCGCCGGTCCTCATCTCGGCGATGGAGCCGTCGTGGAGAACCATCCCGCCGATCAGCTGGACATCGAAGTGGCGCTGGCCCAGCGCGCGCCTGGCTGCCTCGCGCGTGATCGCAAAGGATTCGAACAGCAGGTCGTCGAGGCCCTCGCCTCCCACCGCACGCTCGCGCAGGGCGTCGTAGCGCTCGCGCAGCTCCGCGTCCGAGTCGAGCTCCATCTCGGCCTCGAAGTCGTTGATTCGAGCGACCTTCTTCTCGAACTGCTTGAACTTCTTGCCCTCACCCAGGCGGAGGGCCTTGTCGAAAAGCGGCATGTATTGGCGAGAGTAGCAATGGGGTGGGTGGTCGTCCGCGCCTCTTGGGCGCTCTGGGCAGCGGCTGAGAGCGCTCTGGGAGGTGGGGTTGGGGATGCCCCTCAGGGCGACAAGAGAGCACCCTTCACGGCACCCCCAACCCCACCTATTCACACCTTCCCAGGGATGGATCGCCAGATATGGGCGGCCATCCCGCCGGGAAGAAAGGTGGAACGGGTTTGACCTGCTCTGAAGGGTGCTCACTGTCGCCCTGAAGAGCAGGTCAAACCCGCTCCCCAGAGCGACAGGGGCCTTACCCCAAGCCCATCCGGGGCGAGGCCTGCCTGGCCTCCCGGCGCTTGCGCCGCTTGTCCCGGTGACGCTTGACCTGACGTGAGAGGTCCTCGGCGACGAGGTTGACGGAGTGGACCATGTCCTCGGACTCCTCGCAGGCCCGCAGCGTGACGCCCTTCAGATAGAGCGTGACCTCCGCGATCTGGGAGTCGCTGATCGCCGGGTTGCGGTGCTCTGAGAGCTCGACCTCCATCGAGGCGTGCTCCGACACCTGGCGCGCGACCTTGGCGAACTTCTTGTCCACCCGCCTCCTGAGCTCGTCGTTGACCGGAACATTGCGTCCCTTCACGTCGATGCGCATGCAAACCCTCCTAGGGGCTTCGCTGATGGCTGAGGTGGGCTTGATGCTAATGACACCAGCGGCGGCTGCCAAGTCGAATTCGTATGGGTTCACCGTCCAGGGGTCCGTGCGTAGGCGACGGCGGCCACCTTGGCCGCCCCTGCGGCGCGCAGCGCCTCCGCGCATGCCGCCAGCGTGGAGCCGGTGGTCACCACGTCGTCGACCAACAGCGCGCTTTCGGGCACCCCGCCGGAGGCCCGGACCGCTCCACCCGGCCCCTCCAGGCGCTCGGCCCGCCCGCGGCCCACCTGGTGCCGCGCACTGCCGGCCCGCACGAGGCAGTCGGCGACCTCCAGCCCGGTGCGCCGCGCGAGCGCGGCGGCGATCCTCTCGGCCTGGTTGAAGCCGCGCCTGCGGCGACGCCGGGGATGTAGCGGCACGGGCACCAACGCGACCCCGGCGGCGATCAGCTCGGGCGGCGCGGCGGCGGCGATCTGGGCCGCCATCGGCTCGGACAGGCCGGGGGCGCCGCGGTACTTCAGGCCGCGGACCAGGGACTTGGCGGGACCGTCGTAGGCGACGGGCGCCCACACGACCACGCCGTCCAGCGCCACGGCTTCGGGGCCCAGCCAGCGCAGCTCGCGGCGGCAGCCCGCGCACAGCGGCTGGCCGGGCAGGGCGTCGACGCCGCAGCCCCAGCAGAAGGGCGGGGCCACCAGGGAGGCCAGGCGGGCAAAGAGCGCGGGCACGCCCCGATGATCGACAGACGGCTGTCACCGCACGGCACTCCGGTGCCACAATCGGGCGCGTGGGAAGCGCCGATCTCGTAACCCAGTTGGCCGCGAGCCCCAACATCACCTGGCTTCCCGATCCGTTCGTGCTGGCTCCGCTGTCGGTGCTGGTGGCCGTCTACGTGCGACGCTTCCGCCGCGCGCGGCGGGAGGCCGGCGGGCGCGGCGCGGGCGCCGCACGGGCAGTCGCGTTCACGGCCGGGGTGCTGGCTCTGCTGATCGCGCTGGCCTCGCCCATTGACGGGCTCGGCGAGGACTACCTGTTCTCCGCGCACATGGTCCAGCACGTGCTGGTGGGCGACATCGCCCCCGCGCTGCTCCTGCTCTCGCTCTCGCGGGTGATCCTGCGCCCGGTGACCAAGCGGCTGATGGGAGTCGAGCGGGCGCTGGGACCGCTGGCCTCGCCCTGGACGGGCATAGCGGTCTGGCTGGGCCTCATGTACCTGTGGCACGTCCCGGCCGTGTACGACGCCGCGCTGGAGCACCCGGTCATCCACCTGGTCGAGCACGGCGCGTTCTTCACCGCGGGCGTGATGGTGTGGTGGCCCCTGATCCAGCCCGTGCCCATGCGCCGGCGCCTGACCGGCCTTCGGACCGTGACCTACATCGCCACCGCCAAGTTCGGCCTGGCCACCCTGGGCCTGTACCTGACCTGGTCGAGCCACGTGCTCTACGACTACTACGAGCGCGTACCACGCGTCTGGGGCCTGTCGGCGATCGGCGACCAGAACGCCGGCGGCGCGATCATGATGGTCGAGCAGTCCATTACGTTCGTGGTCGCGCTCGCGGTCCTCTTCGCGCGGATGCTCGTCCAGTCCGAGGAGGAGGAGCGCCGCAAGGAGCGCCTGGAGGATCGGGCGGCAGCGCGGACGGTGTAGGCGAGGGCTCCGCGCCCGCGGAGTCGACGCGCGTTGGGGTCGCTACAGCTGATCGAACGGCCGCAGCTTGGAGATGATCCCCGCCCCGCCGTGGATAGCACCGATCAGGATCTCGCCGTCGGCGATCTCGGTGCCCGGAAAGACGATCGAGTCGCGCAGCGACGCTCCGTCGCCCACCTTGCAGCCGTCGCCGATGACCACCGGACCCATGAGACGCACGTCGGAGCCGAACTCCACGCCCTCTCCCACCCACACTGGACCGCCGATGACCTCGACGCTGTCGGGGGCCGATCGCCCCTCGTCGACATCCACCTTCATCCGGCCCGCCAGGACGTCCCAGGTGCCCTCGCGCAGCTCGCCGAGCGAGCCGACGTCGTTCCAGTAGTCCTCGATCTCGTGCACGTGGAAGGGCACGTCGTTCTCCAGCAGCGCCGGGAACACGTCGCCGGCCCAGTCGACCGAATCCTGCTCGGGGAAGTAGTCGAAGATCTCGGGCGAGAAGCAGTAGATCCCGCAGTTAGCGAGCTCGGACTTGGCCTCGGAGGGCTCGGGCTTCTCCTGGAAGCCCTCGACGCGTCCGTCGGAGTCGTGGATGACCACCCCGTACTCCCGCGTGTCGGGGACCTTCTTGACCGTCAGGGTGGCGATGCCGCCGGCGGAGCGGTGGCGGTCCACCAGGCCGCTCACGTCCATGTCGGTCAGGGCGTCGCCGGATATCACCACGACCTCCTCGTCGCCGAAGAAGTCGGCCACGTTGCGTACGCCCCCGGCGGTGCCAAGCAGCTCGTCCTCGTGGCGGTAGGTCAGGCGGTCGCCGAAGTACCCGCGAATGGTGTCGGGGTAGTAGTGCAGGTTGGCGATCAGCTCGTCGAAGCCCTGCGACCGCAGCAGGCCCACGATGTGGGCCATGACCGGACGGTCGAGCACGGGCACCATCGGCTTGGGCAGCTCGAAGGTGATCGGCTTGAGACGGGTGCCCAGGCCCGCGGCGAGAACCATGGCCTTCATGAGCGCGGGGCCTTCATGAGCGCGGGCACGCTAGCAGCCCGCTAGTCGGGCAGCCAGCTCTGCCGATAATCGAGCTGCTCCTCGGTGGGCGCGTCGATCTGCAGCCCGAACGCCGCCAACTTCAGGCGGGCGACCTCCTCGTCCAGCCCCCGGGGCACGTCGAGCACCCGCGCCTCGAGCGTTTCGCCGTCGCGGGCCAGGTGCTCGGTCGCCAGCGCCTGGAGGGCGAAGCTCACGTCCATGACCGCCGCCGGGTGGCCCTCGCCCGCGGCCAGGTTGACCACGCGACCCGAGGTGAGCAGGTTCAGGTGACGACCGCCGACGTCGAAGCGCTCGACCAGCGGCAGCACCTGCCGCGGGGGCCCGTCGGCAGCGGCCTGCAGCCCGTCCAGATCGATCTCCACGTCGAAGTGCCCGGCGTTGGCCAGCACCGCCCCGCTCTTCATCAGCTCGAAGTGCTCGCGCCGCAGGACGTTGCGCGACCCGGTGACGGTTATGAACAGGTCGCCGCGGGCCGCCGCCTCCAGCGCCGGCATGACCTCGTACCCCTCCATCCGGGCCTCCAGGGCGCGCAGGGGATTGACCTCGCAGATGACCACCGCCGCCCCGGCTCCGCGAGCGCGCTGGGCGATCCCGCGGCCGGCGTAGCCGTAGCCGAGCAGCACGAGGGTGTTGCCGGCCAGCAGCAGGTTGGCCGCGCGAAGGATGCCGTCGAGCGCCGACTGGCCGGTGCCATAGCGGTCGTTGAGGGTGCGCTCGGAGAGCGCTTCGTTCACCGCCAGGACCGGGCAGCGCAGCTCGCCCTGGCGCTCCAGGCGGCGCAGGCGCAGCAGCCCGGTGGAGGTCTCCTCAGTGCCGCCGATCACCCCCTCGAGGCTGCCGGCTGCGTGGGCGAAGGAGAGCAGGTCGGCCCCGTCGTCGAGCGTCACGTTGGGCCCTGCCTCGATCACCGCCGCGACATGGGCGGCATAGGTGTCCATGTCCTCACCACGCGCCGCGTACACGTCGGCCCCCTCAGCGGCCAGCGCCGCCGCCACGTCGTCCTGGGCCGAGAGCGGGTTGGCCGAGCACAGCGATGCCTCCGCCCCGCCGGCGCGCAGGGTGCGAACGAGGCAGGCGGTCTCCGCGGTCACGTGCAGGCACGCGGCCACCCGGAGTCCCGCCAGCGGAAGCTCTGAGGCAAACCGCTCGCGGATGAGCCGCAGGACGGGCATCTGTCCCTCGGCCCAGGCAATACGGGCCCCGCCCTGATCGGCGAGACCCGCATCGGCGATCCGGCTAGTAGCGGTAATGATCCGACTTGTAGGGGCCGTCGACCTTGACGCCGATGTAGGCGGCCTGATCCTCGGTCAGCTCGGTGAGCCTCGCGCCGAGGGCACCGAGGTGCAGGCGAGCCACCTTCTCGTCGAGCTCCTTGGAGAGCACGCGGACGTTGTTGTCGAAGCTGTCCCGGTTCTTCCACAGGTCGATCTGGGCCAGCGTCTGGTTGGTGAACGAGTTGGACATCACGAACGACGGGTGGCCGGTCGCGTTGCCCAGGTTCAGCAGCCTTCCCTCGGACAGCACGAGCACCGACTTGCCCTCGGGGAAGCGCCACTCGTGCACCTGCGGCTTGACCTCGACGCGCTCGACGCCGTCGATCTTGGCCAGGCCGGCGATGTCGATCTCGTTGTCGAAGTGGCCGATGTTGCCCACGATGGCCTGGTGCTTCATGCGAGCGATGTCGGACGCCTTGATGATGTCCTTGTTGCCCGTGGTGGTGATGAAGATGTCGGCGGTCT
>JBBJOH010000055.1:0-7207 GCA_037720995.1 Thermoleophilaceae bacterium | reverse complement strand
GCGAGCTCTCGCTTGAGAGCGCGCTGTCTGCCGGCGATCGGATGCTGCCGACGTCCCCCTGCGCCGAGAGCAAGCCTACGGTGCCGGTAGGTGAGTCCGCCGTGCTCGGCGATCTGCTCGTAGTCCCCATCAACGTGGGCCACCCCGCACTCGTACTGGTGCGCCAGCGCGGCGGTGACGAGGTCGGCGACGGGGAGGCGGTGCGCCTCCGGGGCATAGAGAGCGAGTCGTTCCATAGCCGCGGCGGCGAGCTCGAAGGTCTTCGCGTCGGCGACGAGCGTCGTCATCGCAGAGGTGAGCGATTCGCGCTCTTCGGCGACCTGCTCGCCCTGGGGGCCCCGGAGAAGCTCGAGGAGTACGGCGGGGGAGAGAACCAGCTCCTCGGCCTCGCTGAGCAGGGTGTTCAGCTGCTGCTTGACCGCCGGGTCATCTCGCCGAGCCCAGGCCGAAGTGTCGACGATCCACCGCACCGACGTCAGTGGGGCAGGACGTCATCGGCGTCGAAGCTGTCGGCGTAATCCAGGGCCGCGGTGCCGTAGGGGTTAGGGGATCCGATCAGTTCGAGCTGCCGATGTCTTCGCTGCTCACTCGTTCGAGTATCGACGGCACGGTCCAGCCGCCCGGCGAGGTTGGCGCGCACGACGGCGGGGAGCCCTAGAGCGGGCAGCAGGTCGCGCAGTCTCTTGACCAGAACGGCGGCCTGCTCCTGATCTCCATCGCCGCGTTGCGCCGCTGTCATCAGTGCCTCGATCAACGCGCCTTCGAGCACGGCGGTGCGGACCAGGCTCGCGTCAGGCGCCGTCTCCGAAGCTTGGCGGAAGATCGTGAGGGCGCTCTCGACGCCCTCGTCGACGACGAGGCCAATGCGGCGGTGTGGGCTCGGCATGGCCGTGAGTGTAGCACCGGGAGCTACACTAAGCCCAGGTACAGCGGGTCTCGTTCGCGAGGCCGTACCGTAGACGGCTGGTCGGACTCAGGCGGTAGGGGCAGCGCTTAGAGCTAGTGCCCCGCAGGCCTCCGCGAGCCCCACCAGCGCCCGGTGCTGCAGGCGCTCCACCGCGGTGAAGACCGCCTCCGACGCCGCCGGGGTCGACCCGCCACAGGCCTCGGGGACCAGCTGGACTCGGTAGTCGAGCTGGTGCGCGTCGGCGCAGGTGTAGTGGACGCAGACGTCGGTGAGGAAGCCGCAGACGACGACGGTGCGCACGTTGAGGCCGCGCAGCAGCAGGTCGAGGTCGGTCATGAAGAACGCGCTGTAGCGGCGCTTGCGGATCAGGTGCTCACCCGCACGCGGGTGGAAGTCGGGCATCAGCGCGGCGCCGGGAGTGCCCTCGACGCAGTGGACGGGCTCGTCGCCGTCGAGCTCGCGGCCGAAGTCGACGCGCCCGGGGCGGTGGACTTCCTGGGTCACGACGATCGGCAGCCCGGCAGTGCGCGCCGCCGCCAACAGCTCGGTCATGGCGAGGAGGGCGGCCTCGGGTCCGCCCCGCACCATCGGCATGAAGTCCACCTGGGGGTCGATCACCAGCAGCGCGGCGTCTTCACCGATCACGGGACCGGCGTCGGAGCGGGGGAACTCACCCGTCCGCGCCGGGCGCAGGCCACCAGCCCTCATGCCCCCTCCTCGGCCACGCCCTCCGGGACCCGCATGGGCCGGGCGGATCGGCCCATCGCGACCCGCACCAGCACGCCGGCAAGGGCCACGATCAGCACCATCAGCGCGGCGCCGTAGTTGACGTACCAGGGGGCGTCGGGCAGGCGCGGCCAGGCGATGTTGACGATCTCGAACGTAAGCCAGGCAGCCGCGGCCACGTTGACGGCCAGGCCCAGGCGCCCGACGTTCCATACGCCGGGAGTCCAGGCGCCGAGCATGCGGGAGCGCAGGGCGCAGAAGACCGGGAAGGCGAACGAGATGTAGAAGCCCACCGTCGCCATCGAGATGAGCGTGGCGTAGGCGTCGTCGCTCAGCGCCAGCAGCAGCAGCACGGCGGCGGCCAGTGCCGAGGCGGTGACCGCGTTGCGTGGCAGGCTGTCCCTCCCCGAAAGCGTGCCCAGCACGCCCGCGGCGGGCAGCTGATGATCGCGTCCGAGCGCGAAGAGCACCCGCGAGACCGCGGCCTGGACGGCCGCGATGCCGGCGATGAAGGCCAGGACCACCATCGCGAACAGCGGCTTGGCTATGCCGGCGCCGAGTTGGGCGGTGATCGTGTCAGCGATCGGGTCGGCCACGCTGCCGGTGATCGCCGCCCCGAGATCGGGAATGGCCAGGATCAGGCCGAGGGCGGCGTACATCACGATCAGGGCGACGATGACCAGCGACAGGACGAGCGCCTTGGGCACCTGCCGGTGCGGGTCCTCGACCTCCTCGGCGATGTCGCCGGCGCTCTCGAATCCGATGAAGCTCCAGCCGATCAGCGCGGTGGCGGCGAGCATCGGCGCCAGCGCAACGCCGCCGCCCGTGGGGCCGTCGAAGATCGCCGACAGCGGCTGCTCGCGGAAGAACAGGAGCAGGATCGTTCCGATCACCACGCTGCCGACCAGCTCGGCGGTGATCGAGATGGCCACGAACGCCTTCAGCGCCCGCGCCCCGAGGACGTTCACGCACGTAGCCGCGACGAGGATGAGGGCGGCTATCGCCAGCAGGAGGCCGTTGCCCGGCTCGTCGATCCCGAGCAGATCCGTCAGGAAGGGCGCGGCGGCGTAGCACTGGGCGGTGACCAGCACGATCAGCGTCCAGATGTAGGCCCACCCGGCGGCCCAGCCGGCCTTCGGGCCCGCGAGCTTCTGGGTCCACTTGTAGAGGCCCCCGGTCAGCGGCCAGACCGAGGCGAGCTCCGCCAGGACGACCGCGACGAGCAGCTGCCCTCCGAGGACAATCGAGAAGCCGAGCCAGAACGACGGTCCTGCCGCCCCCAGCGCGAGGGCGAAGATCGTGTAGAGCCCGATGATCGGCGAGATGAACGCGAAGGCGAGCGAGAACGCCGAGCGGAAGGTGAACTCCCGCTTCAGCCCGTCCTGCGCAGGGCCTGGAGTGAGGGAAGAAGCCATAGGTCATACGTTTGCCGAAGTCCGCCCCGCCGTCTTCGGCCCAGAGGCGAAAGCCGCTTGTACACGCGGTCCAGGTGCACGCCACGACGCGGAACCACCACCGCGCCGCCGCCTGGCCCATGTCCTAGGCTTTTCCCATCGCCACCCTCTCGGAGCGCACACGTGAGCTGCTCCTGCAGGCCATCCGGGCGGGAGAGTTCCAGGGCGGGCGCCTTCCCCCCGAGGCCGACCTGGCCCAGCAGCTGGGCGTGAGCCGCACCACCCTGCGTGCGGCGCTGCAGCCACTCGAGGCCGATGGCCTCATCTCGCGCCGCCGCCGGCACGGGACCTTCGTCAACGGCCACCTCCTGCGCACCTCGATGCGACTCAACCGGCTGGTGGCGTTCACCGAGCTGATCGAGCAGTGCGGCCACGTGGCTTCGGTGGACCCGCAGCGGTGCGCCGCGGAGGTGCCGCCCGCCGCGCTCGCAGCCACCCTCGCCGTCATGGACGAAGAGGAGTGCCTCGTGGTCCACCGCACCCTGCGCGCGGACGGCGACGCGGTGATCACGATGGTGGACACCGTGCCCCTGGCCCGCCTCGACCGAGCTCCGGCGGACGTCGAGGACGCCGACTCCACCTTCTCCTTCCTGGCGGCGAACGGTGCTTCGTCCGTCGACTACGCCACGTCGGAGGTGATCCCCCGCGTGGCCCGCGACGGGGTTCCGGAGGGGCTGGACATGGCCGGCGGGACGGCGTACATCGAGCTGGTGGAGACGATGTACTCGCGCGAGCACGAACCCGTGGCCGTGTCGAGGGTGAGCGTGAACGACCTCGTCGTGCGCCTCTCCCTGCTGCGTCGCGGGCTCTAGCCGCTCTCCGGACCAATCTCGAAAACCGACCGGCCGTACAACCGAGTTTGGACTCGTGGCCAAAGACACCTGTGAGCGCCGGCGCCAGCCTTATTGGTATGACCAATTCGGGCGGTCTCACCAGCGACGGCACGGACACGACCCATGCCGCTCGCGACCACGCTCGCGCCCAGGCCGGTGGCAGCGCGGAGGCCATGCCCGTCGTCCCGGCCAGCGCCTGGCCGCACCCGCCGGCCGGCGTGGCGGCGAACGACCTGGTCTGGGCCGAGACGGTGGCCGGCGGGGGCTACGCGTCGAAGGTGCTCGCCCGCGGCACGACGCTGCGATTGACCGACATCGCGGGCGACGCCTGCGCGCACGTGCTCGTCTTCAATGCCGACCAGCCGTGGGAGCGCCTGAACGTGGCCGACACCGTGAAGATCCCCTGGCAGGCCTACCTTGGCCCCGGCCACCCGCTGCTGAGCGACCAGGGCCGCGTCCTCGCCACCCTGGTGACCGACACCGGCGGTGCCCACGACGCACTCTGCGGCACCTCGCCGGCGGCCCGCAACGCCGAGCGCTACGGAGACGGCGCGGCGGGCGGCCCCACTCCGTCGGGCCGCGCCCTGTTCGGTCTCGCGGGCGCAAAGCACGGGCTGGGCCCCCGTGACCTCCCGCCGTCGGTCTCCTTCTTCAAGGGAGTCCGGGTCGGCGACGACGGAGGCACCCTCGAGTACCACGGCTCCGTCGGTCCCGGGGAGCACGTCGAGCTGCGGGCCGAGCTGGGTGTGGTGGTGCTGATCGCCAACGTCCCCCACCCGATCGACCCGCGTGAGAAGTACGCCTGCTCGGCGCTGGAGGCGCTGGCCTGGCGGGGATCGCCAACGGGCCCCCACGACCCCCTGTGGAGCTCGAGCCCCGAGCTCGAGCGCGCGCTGCGCAACAGCGACGACTACGCGCGGGCGAGAGGGATCTGAATGGACACCGACGTGATCGAGGCGCGCCGGCCCTGGTCGGGAATCGTGCCCGCCGGGCATTCCCTCTCGATCGAGGACCTGGAGGGCAACCAGGCCGTGGACTGCCTGCTCTACAACGCGGCGGACACCGCCGAGCGCTACAGCGCCCCCGACACGCTGGTGGGCCAGGGAAGCATCTTCCTGACCACGGGGAGCGTCCTGCGCACGAGCGAGGGCCGGCCGCTGATGACCATCGTCGCCGACGACGTCGGCCGCCACGACACGATCGGCGGAGCGTGCTCGAAGGAGTCCAACACGCTCCGCTACGGCCACCACACCCACCACCAGCACGCCTGCGTCGAGAACTTCCTCGCCGAGGGGGCGCGCTGGGGGCTCGGCAAGCGCGACCTGGTCTCCAACATCAACTGGTTCATGAACGTGCCCGTCGAGGCCGACGGCACGCTGGGGATCGTGGACGGCCTCTCGGCCCCGGGCTACGCGGTGACCATGCGAGCGGAGATCGACACGCTGGTGCTGATCTCCAACTGTCCCCAGGTCAACAACCCCTGCAACGGCTTCGACCCGACGCCGGTGCGGGTCACGATCGCACCCGACGCGTGAGCTTCGACACCCTCCTCGTCGCCAATCGCGGCGAGATCGCCTGCCGCATCATCCGCACCGCAACCGCGATCGGCCTGCGCACGGTCGCCGTGTTCTCCGACCCCGACCGCGGCTCGCCGCACGTGGGCATGGCTGACGAGGCCGTGCACATCGGACCGGCTCCCGCGCGGGACAGCTACCTGCGGGCGCAGGCGCTGATCGACGCGGCACGGTCGACGGGATCGGGCGCCGTGCATCCGGGCTACGGCCTTCTGAGCGAGGACGCCGCCTTCGCCCGTGCCACGGAAGACGCCGGGCTGACCTTCGTCGGCCCCACCCCGCGGCAGCTGGAGCTGTTCGGGGCCAAGGACTCCGCCCGGCGGCTGGCCCGCGACGCCGGCGTGCCTCTGGCGCCCGGCAGCGAGGCGCTCTCGGGAACCGAGGAGGCGCTGGAGGCCGCGCAGCGGATCGGCTATCCCGTGATGCTCAAGGCGACGGGGGGAGGGGGAGGGATCGGGCTGGCCCCGTGTCACTCGTCCGGCGAGCTTGCCGAGGCCTTCGAGCGGGTGGGCCGCGTGGCCGAGGCCAGCTTCGGCCGGGGAGGCGTGTTCCTGGAACGCTACATCGAGCACGGTCGCCACGTGGAGGTGCAGGTCTTCGGCGACGGGGAGGGCCACTGCCTTGGGCTGGGCGACCGCGACTGCACGCTGCAGCGCCGCCACCAGAAGGTGGTCGAGGAGGCGCCCGCTCCCGCGCTGGCGGAGGCGGTGCGGGAACGCCTGGCCGCGTGGGCCACCGGGCTGGCCGAGGCAGTCGACTACCGCTCCGCCGGCACGGTGGAGTTCATCTATGACCCCGAACGCGAAGAGGCTTGGTTCCTCGAGGTCAACGCCCGGCTGCAGGTGGAGCACCCGGTGACCGAGGAGGTGCTGGGCATTGACCTGGTCGAGTGGATGCTGCGCCTGGCGCGCGGGGATGCCTCCATGCTCGACGGCGATCCGCCCGTGCCCCGGGGCCACGCGGTGGAGGCGCGGGTCTACGCCGAGGATCCCGCCAACGATCACCGCCCCAGCGCCGGGCTGCTCACCGAGGTGGCGCTGCCCGCCGGGGTGCGGATCGACGGCTGGGTCGACGCCGGCACCGAGGTCACGGCCGCGTATGACCCGATGCTCTTCAAGGTGATCGCCTCCGGGCCCGACCGGCCCACGGCGCTGGACCGCCTGGCCCGTGCCCTCGACGAGACTCGCGTCGGCGGCGTCGCGACGAACCTGGGCCTGCTGCGCGCGGCCCTCGCGCACGAGGCGGTCCGCGGCGCGGGCCACACCACGTCCACGCTGGGCGGCGTGCGCGACGAGGAGCCGCGCATCGACGTGATGCGCGCGGGCACCATGACCACGGTCCAGGACTGGCCGGGGCGCACCGGTCACTGGCAGGTGGGCGTGCCCCCCTCCGGTGCGATGGACGACCGCTCGCTGCGGCTGGGCAACCTCGCGCTGGGCAACCGGGAGGGCGCGCCCGGACTGGAGTGCACGCTGGAGGGACCGGCCCTGCGCTTCAGCGCAGCGACCCGGATCTGCATCTGCGGAGCGGAGGCGAGCGTCACCGTCGATGGAGAGCCGGTCCCGGCCTGGGAGCCCTTCGAGGCTCCGGCGCAATCGACGCTCGACGTCGGCACCCCGGCGCAGGCGGGCCTGCGGACCTACGTGCTGGTGGCGGGCGGGATCGACGTGCCCGACTACCTGGGCAGCGCCGCCACGTTCACGCTGGGGGGGC
>JBBJOH010000054.1:0-7215 GCA_037720995.1 Thermoleophilaceae bacterium | reverse complement strand
GCAGCGCGAAGAAGTAGGTGGCCCCCGCCAAGCCGGTCGAGGTAGAGGTCGAGGGCCGGCGCCTCCGGCTGTCCAACCTGGACAAGGTCCTCTATCCCGAGGTGGGGTTCACCAAGGGCCAGGTGATCGACTACTACACGCGCGCCGCGCCCTGGCTGCTGCCCCACCTGCGCGGGCGGGCGCTCACCCTGAAGCGCTACCCCAACGGGGTCGAGGGCGGGCACTTCTACGAGAAGCAGAAGCCCTCCCATGCGCCGGAGTGGGTCTCCTCGCAGCGCATCTCGGCGGGCGACAAGCGGATCGACTTCGTCCTGTGCGACGACCTGCCCACGCTCGTGTGGCTGGCCAACCTCGCCGACCTGGAGCTGCACCCCTCGCTGGCGTTGGCCGAAGACCCCGATTCGCCCACGGTGATGGCCTTCGACCTCGACCCGGGCGCGCCCGCCGCGCTGGCCGAGTGCTGCCGGGTGGCGTTGATGCTGCGTGACGTGCTGGACCAGCTGGGGCTCGAGTGCCACGTAAAGACTTCGGGCTCGAAGGGCATGCAGATCTACGTGCCGCTGAGCTCCGGCGTGACCTACCACGACACCAAGCCATTCGCCCACGGACTCGCGCGGGTGCTGGAGGCCCGGGAGCCGGACCTGGTCGTCTCGGTTATGAAGAAGGCGCTGCGCCGCGGGAAGGTCTTCATCGACTGGAGCCAGAACGACCGGCACAAGACGACGGTCGGGCCCTACTCGCTCCGGGCCGTGACCGGGCCGTCGGTGTCGACTCCGCTGGCCTGGCCGGAGGTCGAGCGGGCGGTGGAGCAGGGCCACGCCGACGACCTGGTCTTCGAGGCCGGCGACGTCCTGGACCGCCTGGAAAAGCACGGCGATCCTTTCGCCCCGGTGGTGGAGAGGCGCCAGGAGCTCCCCGACCTGTCGCGCGCGCAATAGCGTCAGCCCCACGATGGTCGATTGGGGCATGGCCCGCCGGACAGCCCGTCTCGCCGCCCGGTCAGACGTAGTGCCCGACCTGGGGCTCGACGTGGCCGCGCTGGCCCGGGAGCTCCAGGGGCCGGTGATCGAGCACACCGGACTGATACCCGAGGGGCCCGTGCCGGCGGCCGAGGCGATCTCGCGTGCCGACTGGGCCCAGGCCAACGTGTCGGCCCTCTCCCGCCTGCTCGACCCGGTCGCCGCCCGCCTGGAGGACAGGTTCGCCCACGCGGGCCCGCTTGCGGGTGCCCTGCGCGCCGGCGCCGGAGTGACGCTGGCCGCCGAAGTGGGGCTTCTCACCGGCTATCTGGCCCGGCACGTGCTCGGGCAGTACGAGGTCTCGCTCCTGACCCGCGAGACCACGCCCCGGCTGTTGCTGGTGGCTCTGAACCTGGATCAGGCCAGCCGGGCGCTCGACGTGGACCGCGAGAGCTTCCTGCGCTGGGTGACCATCCACGAGCTGGTGCACGCGCTCCAGTTCGGGGGTGTGCCCTGGCTGCGCGATCACCTGGGCGCGCTGTTGAGCGACTACCTGGACACTCTCGACGTGAAGATCACCAGTGGGGCAGGGGGCCCCACGCCGTCTCTGCCCAACCCGGCCGACCTGGTGGCGCGCTTTCGCAAGAGCGGCCTGGCCGGACTGGTCCAGACGCGCCGCCAGCGTGCGATCCTCGAACGGTTGCAGGTGACGATGGCGGTCGTCGAGGGACACGCCGAGCACGTGATGGACGCGCTGGCGCCGGAGCTGGTCCCCGAGCACGAGGGCCTGCGGGCGGCGATGGAGCACCGGCGCGACAGCCGCTCGGCCCCCCAGCGCGTGCTCATGCGCCTGCTGGGGATGGAGATGAAGATGCGCCAGTACCGCGAGGGCAAGGCCTTCTGCGACGCCGTGGCGGCCGAGGGCGGCGCCGCCCTTCTGCGGACCGTGTGGGATGCCCCCGAGGCCTTGCCCGACGCCTCGGAGCTGGCTCACCCGGAGCGTTGGATCGCCCGCAGCAGCGCCGCGGCTGCCTAGCGATCCTGCTCTGCCAAGCGATTTCGCCGCCGCCCGGGCGTAACTGCCCGTCGTTCGAGGTTTACGTACAGGTGTTCGGTGGTATACAACTACTGAGCTTAGTTATAATAAGCTCGATTACCCGGTGAAGGAGAGAAGGCAACACATGGCAGAGCAGACCCCCACACAGCGCAAGGCGACCGCAAAGAAGGCCGCCGCCACGCGTAAGCGCAACGCCGCCTCGAGCAGCGCCAAGAACACCAAGGCGGCTGCCAAGGGCACCGCGACCACGGCTCGTCGAAACACGCGCAACACCAGCCGCAGCACGTCCAGTGCGGCGAAGCGCACCGCCACCAGCGCCCAGCGCACCGCTTCAACCGGTGCCGATGCCGGCGTCCTGCGCATCGAGGCCCTGGCCACCAGCGCCGAGCGCGCCGTGCTGATCCCGGTCGGTGCCGCTCTGATCGCCCGCGACAACGTCGTCGAGGCCGTCAAGCCCTACACCAGCCGCACCACGGCGGAGCGGGAGCTGAACAAGCTGCAGCGTCAGGTGACCACCGACCTCAAGAAGTTCGAGCGCCGGGGCAACACCGCCCGCAACCGCATGCGCCGCGAGGTCAAGCGGACCCGCACTCAGGTCGAGCGCGAGCTGCGGCAGCGCCGCAACCAGGCGACCCGCCTGGTCAAGCGCAACCGCCGCGAGGCCGAGCGTCAGGTCAAGTCGGTCCGCCGCGATGTCGAGCACCAGGTGAAGGCCACCCAGAGCAGCGTCGAGACGCAGATCGGCAAGGTCTCCGACCAGGTGGCCACGACGCTGACCTAAGCGACCAGAGCTTCCCCCCGGCCGGCCGGAGAGACCGGGCCCGGGGTGAGGCTGCCGACCACATATCCCGTCGGCAGTAGCAGCATCTCTCCTCCCTCAAGTCGGCGGCGCCCCTAGTGGGCGCCGTCGGCCTTTGTGGTGTCGGCCGCTTGGCTCCCAGCGCTGACGCCCGTCGGGGCCTTGGCTCTCTGCGACAATCGGGCGATGCCTTCCGAGGATCAGATCCGCGACGCGCTGCGCAAGGTCATCGACCCGGAGCTGCGTAAGGACATCGTCGAGCTGGGCATGGTCCGGTCGATCGAGCAGCCCGGGGACGGTCGCGTGCACGTGCGCGTGTCGCTGACCACCGCCGGCTGTCCGATCCGCTCGCACTTCACCACGGCCGTGGCCGAGAACGTCGGCGAGCTGGAGGGCGTTACCGCGGTGACCGTGGACTTCGACGTGCTCTCAGACTCCGAGAAGCAGACCCTCCAGCAGCGCCTGGGTCGTCAGGGCGGCCTGCCCCAGGGGGCGCTGGCCCGCGTGAAGAACGTGATCTGCGTCGGCTCTGGCAAGGGCGGGGTGGGAAAGTCCACCGTGACGTCCAACCTGGCGGCCGCGCTCCAGATGCAGGGCAAGACCGCCGCCGCCATGGACGCGGATGTGTGGGGGTACTCGATACCCCGCATGCTGGGAGTGCACGGGCGCCCCAAGATCACCGCCGATCGGAAGATCGTGCCGCTCGTCGGCGCCGGGGGCGTGCAGGCCATCTCGATCGAGTTCTTCCTCGACCGTGAGGACCAGGCCATCACCTGGCGCGGTCCGATGCTCCACAAGGCCATCCGGCAGTTCCTGGAGGACGTGGAGTGGGGCGAGTTGGACTACCTGCTGATCGATCTGCCCCCGGGCACGGGCGATGTCTCCATGACGCTGGCCCAGCTGCTGCCCCAGTCGCAGTTCGTCATCGTGACGACCCCCCAGCCGGCCGCCCAGAAGGTGGCCAAGCGGGCCGCCGACACCGCCCAGCGCTACGACCTGCAGATCGCCGGCGTTGTGGAGAACATGTCGGGGTTCACGACCCCGGCGGGCGAGCGGCTGACGATCTTCGGCGAGGGCGGCGGCCAGGAGCTCGCCGACGAGCTCGATGTCCCGCTGCTGGGCAAGGTGCCGCTGGATGAGGCGTTGCGGATCGGCGCCGATGAGGGCCGCCCGCTGGTGCTCGAGGACCCCGACGCCCCATCGGCGCAGGCCCTGCTCCACACCGCCCGAGGCCTGATCGCCGCTACGCCGCAGCAGATCGCGGTGCTTCAGGAACCCTCAGGCCCGCCCATGGAGAGCGTGCCCGAGGTGACGGGCACGGCCCTGCCGATGGCCCACTGAGCCGCCGTCCTGCGAAACGGGCATGGATGCCCGCTTCGTCGAGGGCACGTTCTACGAAATGGGCATGGATGCCCGTTTCGTCAGAGGCATCAGGCGTTCTTGAAGTAGGCCGCGTTGACTTCGGTGAACTTGTTCCACTCCTCCGGGAGCTGGTCCTCGGCGAAGCAGGCGTCCACGGGACACGCCTCGACGCAGGCGTCGCAGTCGATGCACTCCTCCGGATCGATGAAGAGCTGCTCGACCTTGTCGTAGTCGGGCTCGTCGGGAGTGGGATGGATGCAGTCGACCGGGCACACCTCGACGCACGAGTTGTCCTTCTGGCCGATGCACGGCTCTGCGATGACGTAGGCCACTGAAGTTCGTTCCTTGGGAGTCGGGTTTGCGGCACTGCCCGAACCGAGCCAGGCCGGACGGCCATGTTACAGATGGCCTAGGGTCGGCTTGGTGATCCTGCTCACCGGTGCCACGGGCACAGTCGGACGGGCTCTGCTCGCCCGTCTGGCCGACTCCACGGAGCCCGTCAGGTGCCTGGTGCGCGATCCCCGGCGGCTTGGCTCCGAGCGGGTTCGGGTGCAGATCGTGCTGGGGGATCTGGCCGATCCCGGGTCGTTTCGCAACGCCCTCCGGGGAGTGGACACCGTCATCCACCTGGCGGCGTCGATCCGCGATCAGCCGCGAGGCTCGATCGAGGAGCTCAATGGCATGGCAACCATGCGCCTCGTACGCGCCGCCGAGCGCGCGGGTGCGCGCCGGTTCGTGTTCTTCTCGGCGCTGGGGGCCGGCCCGCAGTCCTCGGCGCGTTTCATGCGCAGCAAGGCCCTGGCCGCCGAGGCGGTCGGGCGCGCCGACCTCCAGGCCACGGTCTTTCACCCTTCGATCGTCTACACGCCGGGGGATCCGTGGCTGACGCTGCTCGAGCGCCTGGCCTGGCTGCCGCTGGTGCCCGTCTCGGGCTCCGGCCGAGCGCTGTACCAGCCGATCTGGGCCGAGGACGTGGCCGACGCGGTGCTCGCCGCGCTGGACCTGCCGGCCTCCGACGAGCGGCGGGCCTACGAGCTCGCCGGGCCCCAGACCCTGTCCTATGACGATCTGGTGCGCATCGTGCTGCGCCCTGCGGCGCGCAGCCGGCCGCTGCTGCACGTGCCGCTGTTCGCGGTCCGCGCGGCGCTGCGGGGGCTGGAGCGGGTGATGGGAGCGTCCGCCTTCGCGACATGGGAGGAAGCGCTGCTGATGGAGGAGCCGATGACCACGCCGCGGGGCACGGCGGACGCCGCTGCGCTCGGGGTCACCCCGCGCAGGATGAGCGCGGTGCTCGGGCGAGCACCGCACCCACGCTCAGCGGGAGGAGCGTCTCAGGCCGACGCGCTCACGTAGGCCACGATCCGGTTGGTGAGGCTCGTGAGCTGGGCGATGGTCGGTTGCTGGGGCTCCACGGGCCGGCCGAGCAGCTGCTCGAGGCCGTCGATCAGATTGGGGGCGATCCGCTCGACGATCCCGCAGGCCACCGTCGAGGCATCGCGCACGAGCTCCGGCTCGACGCTCCAGATGGCCTCGAAGCGCCGCTCCGAGTCCGGCACCCTCTCCTGGCCGGGGCGCTCCCATCCACTGAGCACGGTCCCGAAGCCGGGCGCGTCGTAGACCAGCGACCATTCCCGCTGGACGGGCTCCGAGGCGTCGGTGGGCACCTCCACGGGCCCGCCGGGGGGACGGCGAACCTCGGGAAAGTCGGCGAGCACGAAGGCGCACTCGGCCCTCACGGCCAGGTCGCGCCAGCGGGCCTCTGCCTGGCGGTAGAACCGCTCGCGCTGGAAGGAGCCGAACAGCATGGCCTCCGATGAGCGCGCAGCGCATTCGTCCTCGATCGCGTGGCTGACCGAGACCATGGCGGACTTGGGCAGCAGGTGCGCCTCCAGGTCAGGCCGGCGGCGGCGCAGACCCGAGAAGATCGAGTCGTCCTCGATGATCGCCCGCTCGCCGCGGGCGGCCAGCTTGGCGCGGTCGATGGCGGCCTTGAGCCCCAGGCCCGACTCCCGATCCCGCGTTACCTGGCGGATGAGCTCGACGTCGATGTTCGAGTAGCGCCGATGCCCGCTGGGCAGGCGCTGGGGGTCGGGGAACCCGTGGCGCTGCTCCCACATCCGCAGGGTCGCCGTCTCGACCCCCGTGCGCCGGGCCACGTCACGGATGGTCAGACCGTCGGAGGTCACGCGGCGGCGGTCAGCTCGGTCCGTGCCTTGGCCAGGCCGAGCCGGACGCGGCTCTTCGCCGTGCCGAGTGGGACTCCGGCCGCGGTGGCGATCTCGCGGGCGGTCAACCCCTTCCCGAAGGCAAGCAGGACGGCCTCGCGCTGCTCGCCCGGCAGCTCGTCCAGCGCACGCAGTATCCGCTTGCGGCTGTCGCGCCTTACCACCGGCTCTGCGGCGTCCTCCCCGATCACCGAATCGGGCCGGATCTCGGCCTTGGTGCGCTCCACCGCCGCCTCGCGGGCGACGCGGGTGCGCCAGCGGTCCAGCGCGCGGCTGCGGGCCATCATCGTCAGATAGCTCCCGAGGGTGCCCCGGGCCGGGTCGAAGGACCCTGGCTTTCGCCAGAGGTGCATGAAGACGTCGTGGACGACGTCCTCGGCGGCGGCGTTGTCGCGCAGCACCCGGTTGGCAGAGGCCAGCATCGCGGCGGCATGTTCGTGGTACGCGCGGTCGAACTGCTGTGGGTCATGGAGGTCGTTCATATCGTCCTCTATCTCGCGTTCAGCTTTAACTAAACGCAGTGTAGAGGATTTCTTGGACGCCGGTGGGAGGAGCGCAGCCCGATCGTTGATCGGGCGAGCACCGCACCGACCCCTTCAACGCCGAGGGCCCGGCGCAATGGCCGGGCCCTCGGTGCTCCAACAAGCGCTCTGTCGCGAACGCTTGGCGCTCGCTACATCATGCCGCCCATGTCGGGCATGCCGCCGCCGGGCATCCCGCCGCCGTCCTTGTCCTCGATCTCGGCGACGATCGCCTCGGTGGTGAGGATGTTCTTGGCGATCGAGGCTGCGTTCTGCAGCGCCGAGCGCGTGA
>JBBJOH010000053.1:0-7265 GCA_037720995.1 Thermoleophilaceae bacterium | reverse complement strand
CCCACACCGGCGTCTGGTTGCTGCTCCGCGAGTAGCGGATGTGCCCGTCGGCTGCTTGGAGGCCGGCCAGGAAGCGCAGTGGGTCTCCCTTGGGGGACTTCACCCCCACCCCCGCGGCCACCAGCCCCTGCACGGCCCAGGCGGTCGATTGGGCGTTGGAGGTGCGTCCCCGGCTCTGGCCCCAGCCGCCATCGGCGTTCTGCAGCGAGCGCAGGAAGGCGACCCCGTCCTTCACCGGACCGGAGCCGCGGCGCCCGGCGGCGGCCAGCGCCTGCAGCGCCGCGCCGGTGTCGTCCACGTCGCTGGACGCGCTGGGCACGTAGCCGAAGCCGCCGTCGCCGTTCTGGGCCCGGCCCAGGTAGTTGGCCGAGGCGCTCAGAGAACCGGCGCGGCCAGCCTTCAGCGCCATGACCCCGAAGGCAGTGTGGGCCACGTTGCCTGCCCACGAGCCGTCGGCGCGCCGCCGGCCGGCGAGCCGGGAGACAAGGTTGCGCCCGCGGTAGCTGCGCGGCGACAGCCCTGCCGCCCTTACCACCAGGATCGTGCGCTCGAGCGCGCCGGTGTCGCCGAAGGGCCCGCGGCCCACGTAGGCGATCAGCGACCGCCCGCGGGAGACCTTGACGTCCTGGGGGTTCTTGCCCGCCGAGGCCAGCCCCAGGGCGCCCCACCCGCTGAACAGCGCGCTCGAGCCACCGCCCTTGGAGGCCGGCAGCCCGCCGTCGCGGTTCTGCGTGCGCTCCAGGTAGCGCGCCGCCTTGGCTGCCGGAGTGGCGCCCCGCGCCTGCGGCGCCGCGACCGCTCCGACGGCGAAGGTCGCGACCACGGCCAGCAGCGCGGCCGCGAGGCCCGGCCGGGCCCGGGTGCCGGCCGGGCTCGCCGCCGCCTCCTCCCAGGTGAAGTCAAACCGGCGCCGGTAGCGGCGCAGCATCCGGATGAAGGTGGGGCCGATCACGAGCGCGAAGCCTACGTTGCCGATCACGTGGGCGAGGTTGTAGGGCAGCGACGTGCCCGCCACCGCCGCGTAGCTGCCCGCGGTCTGCTCGGCGGTGAAGCTCCACTGGTAGATGTCCATGAAGGCTCCGAAGCCGGCGCCGGCCAGGGCGCAGGCCACGGCGAGCTTGATCCGGCCGGGCTCGCGCCCCCTGCTCAGGCGGGCCAGCAATGCGCCGCCGGCCCCCACCCCGCCCCAGGCGACCATCTGCCACGGCGTCCAGGGACCTTGGCCGAAGAAGACGTTCGAGGCCAGCGCCGTGACCGCCCCGACCACGAAGCCGGGCACACCGCCGAGGGCGTAGCCGGCGAACAGGACGATGTCGGTGGTGGGCTTGACGTTGGGAACCGCGGCGAAGGCGAGGCGACCGACCACCGCCAGCGCGGCCATGGCGGCGACCAGCGCCACCACGCGCGCCGGTGGGCGCGTGCGCTCGTACCAGGCAAAGCCGAGCGCCAGCACCAGACCCAGGAGGGCGTAGGCCACCAAGGTCATGTCACCAGCTCCCTGGCCAGTACCCGGGCCCCGTCAGAGGGGGTCAGCGCACCGCCCGCCCCGCCGAGCACGCGCGCGGTCTCGGTCGAGTAGTGCCAGCCGCCGGCCAGCACTTGATCGGCCGGCCCGTCGGCGATCACCTCACCCTGTCCCATCAGCACCACCCTTTCCGCCAGCTGCGCTGCGAACTCCGTGTCGTGTGTGGCCACCACCACCGCCGCGCCGCCCGCGGCCAGCTGCACCAGTCGCCCGGCCAGGGCCTCCTTTCGGATCCGGTCCATTCCCCGCGTCGGCTCGTCCAGGCAGACCGCCGCGCAGGGGGCGCCGCCCAGGACCACTTCGAGCGCCAGGCGCTGGCGCTCGCCGCCGGAGAGGTCGCGCGGGTCCGCCTCGCCGCGGTCGGGGATGCCGGCGGGCCCGAGCGCCTGCTCCCCCGCCTCGTCGCGCACGTGGTCGTGGATCAGGTAGTCGCCCGGATTCTGCAGCAGCAGCGCCACCTCACCCGTTCGGTCGACCCGCCCCCGGGTCGGCTTCATCAGCCCCCGCAGGTGACGCAGCAACGTGGACTTTCCCGCGCCGTTGCGTCCCATGAGGGCCACCAGCTCGCCGGGGTGCAGGTCCAGGTGGATCCCTCGCAGGACCGCGGGGCCGTCTTCCATCTCGCACCAGAGATCGCGGCAGCTCACGGCCGGAGCGGGCTCCCCGCGCAGGCGTCCCAGCAGCGGCCGGCGCGCGTGCGACCCGCGCGCGGCGGGCTCCTCGGCGGGCGCGGGGGCGAGGCCCGCGGCCCGCAGCGTATCGCGGGCCTCCTTGACCGAGGTGGGCGCGGGCCCTAGGCCGACCGCGGAGAAGAGGCGGGCGATGGGGCTGGACAGAGGTCCTCCCCGCTCTGTGTCCCAGGCGAGGAACGCGCGCGGGTCGGAGTCGTGGGCCACCTCCGCGTCCTCGATGACCACGACCCGGTCGGCGGCCGCCAGGCAACGCTCGAGCCGGTGCTCGGCGATCACGACGGTCGTGCCCCACTCCTCGTTGACGCGGCGCAGCAGCCAGATCAGCTCGTCACCGGCCACCGGGTCGAGCTGGGAGGTCGGCTCGTCCAGCAGCAGCAGCCGCGGGCGGCCCACCAGCGCGGCGGCGATCGCCACCCGCTGCAGCTCGCCTCCCGACAGGGTCTCGGTCCGCCGGTGAAGCAGGCCCGCCACGCCCATCGTCAGAGCCACCTCCTCGACCGCCCGGGCGATGGCGGTGGGCGCTTCGCCGCGGTGCTCCACCGAGAGCGCTATCTCAGCGCGTACCCCGCCCATCACCACCTGGGACTCGGGGTCCTGGAAGACCGTGCCGCACACCGCCGCCAGCTCGGCCGGACCGTGGTCTGACACGTCGAGGCCACCGACCATCAGCTCGCCGCGGGCGGCCCCACCGTAGAAGTGGGGGATCAGGCCGCAGAGAGCCCGCAGGAGCGTCGACTTGCCCGACCCCGACAGCCCGGCCAGAACGGTGAACGATCCCTCCTCCAGGGCGAGCGAGACGCCGGTCAGGGCGTCGCGGTCGCGCTCGGGGTAGCGGTAGCCGAAGCCCTCGGCGCGCACGAGCGGGTGGAGGAGCTCCTCAGCCACGCGCCACCCCCAGCCGCGTCGAACGGCCGGCAAACGGCAACGCCGCGCCCGCCAGCACCAGCCCGCAGCACGCGAGCTCCATCCCGCCGACCGGCGCCTCGAACGTCGGGTACTGCTGTACCCAGCCGGCTCCGGCGATCCGTAAACCGAGCGCCCCGAAGGCCACGATCGCTGCCGCCAGCCCCACCCGCAGGTCGTGCCGCGATCGGCGCCGGGGCCGGGCACGGGGCCGCACCGCGGCCCCGTAGCCGCGCGCCTCCAGCGCGGCGGCCACGTCGACCGCCCGCTCCAGCGCCCCCGAGACCGCGGCGCGCGACACCTCCAGCCGCCCCGGCGGCTGGGGCCGGCAGCGCGACGCGTCGCTCATGCGCGCCGCGTCACGGGCCAGCACCGGGACCAGCCGGGTGGCCAGCACCGTGGTGAGCGCCGACCGGTACGAGAGCCGCCGCAGCAGAGCCAGCACCTCGTCCTGGTCCACGCACGCGGAGAACAGGGCAAAGGCCATCGCGAAGGTGGTCACCCGCAGCGCAGCCACGCCCCCGGCGGCCAAGGCCTCGAGCGTGATGTCGAAGCGGTGGCCGAGGACCGTGTCACCCCGGATCAGCAGCGTGGCGCCCTCGCTGTAGACGAGCGGGTTGACCAGGGCGATCAGCACCGCCAGCGGCAGGGCGAGGCGAAGGGCGCGCAGCAGCTGTTGCCCGACGCCGGCGGCCGTGGCGGCGGCGACGATCGCGGCCAGCGTCGCGCCGAGAACGAGGGGGTGGCCGTAGACGGCGCCGACCAGCGCGAAGGCCAGGCACAGCGCCGTGGTGGCGCCGGCTCCGGCGGCGTGCAGCGGACTGCGCCGGGGCTGGTAGACCGGCACGAACCCCGGCTTCATCGGCCCGCCCCCACCGGCAGCTTGACCGTCGCCCCGCGGGCCGGTGCGGCCACCGCGAAGGCGTCGCGCAGCGCGGCGGGGCGAAACGCGCGGGCCGCGTTTCGCACACCCCGTGGCGACCCCCCGGTGACCACCCACACCACCTCCTTGTCGGTCGGGCGAAGCGCCGCGACCAGGCCCGAGTCCGGACCCTCGGTCCGGGCGACCTTGCCGCGCTGGTCGAGCAGCTCCAGATCCCGGCCGCTGTAGCGGGCGAACACGCCGCTGCGCTTGGGCCCCTGCTCGATCGCCTTCACCGAGAACAGCTCGCGCGCCCGCGGCCAGGTGGCCACGACGACGCGGGCGACGTTCTGCACTCCCGAGGTGCCGAGCGTGGCCCCCGTGGCCCGGACCCCCTCCTTCCCCAGCGTGTCCTTGATCTGCCTGCACGCCTGAGAGTCGGCGTCCTCACACTCCACTCGCACCGGAAAGCGCTTGCCGTCGATGCCGTGCACGAAGGGCTCGGGAAAGGCGCCCACCATCGCGCGTGCGTCCTGCGCGGCGCGCCAGTAGCGGTAGTCCCACTGCACCACGTCGCCCGGGTGCAGGTCGTAGTCGGCGGCGCCGCGGTCCGAGCCGATTCCGTTCACGTAGAAGAACCAGTCCTCCCCACCGCCGCGGCCCTTGCCCGAGAGGCCGTCGATCGACTGCACGAAGCCGCCGCCGTAGCGCGTCGTGATCTTGTTCGATGCCCGCAGGAAGCGCATCACCGTGTCCCCCTCACGCACGGTGGCCGCGGAGCCCTGCGACAGACGCCGCTCGCCGAAGTCGCGGGTGACCCGCAGCTCGACGCCTCCCCCGGCCTCCTGTGGACCGGCCCCCACGCCACAGCCGGCCACGGCGGCCAGCGTCACCGCCGCGAGCAGCCCGGCCAGGGCGCGGCGCGTCATCAGCGAACGGTGGCCCTGACCGGGAAGGATCGGATCGACCCGCTCTTGGCGGCGGTGAACGCGCGCCGGCCCGCGGTCGCGGCGACGACCGCCGAGCCGTCGGCCGAGGTGGTGGCCGGCGTCCCGCCGGAGGCCTTCACCGACACGCCGGCCTCGGGGCGGCTACGGCCCTCGTCGTCGTAGGAGCGGACCCTGGCCGTGGCCGTGCCCGGCGCCGAGCCGTCCGTCACCTTCAGGGTCAGCGTGCGGGGGCCGCTCTGTCCCTCGAGCGAGCCGTAGTACCACGTGACCCTCTGGCCCGTGCGCAGCCGACCGCTGCCGAAGGGGCCGGAAGGGTCGGCGGCGCCGGCGGATGCCAGCTTGTTGCCCACCTTGTAGAGCCAGCCGCTCAGTCCGCGGGCCCGGTCGGAGGCGATCGAGCTCACGTACAGCTGCCCCCCGAAGCTGCGCAGCCCGATGCGGCCCGGCTGCGAGCGCGCCAGGGCGGCCAGCGGGGTGCCGGTCCCAACCGACCGGCGGCGAGAGCCCACCTTCACCTTCAGGCCCGCAGCCCTCACCGTCCTGAGCTTCGCCCGGCCGCTGTTGAACACGACCATCTGCTTCACGGTCGGAGCCTTGCGCGCCCCCTCCGCCGTCTGGGTGGACCCCCCGGCCGCCTGAGAGGAGGCGAATGCGGCCAGGACGAAGCCGGACACCACGAGATGACGCGTTGCGCGGTTCTTCGAGCTCTTCATGGATCGCCCTTTCCTCGAGGGTCTGTCGATCGCGGCCGGAGTCAGGTCTCCTGGCTTCGGGCTCAGCGCCGCGCCTTCCCGGTCGGCCGGAGGGCCTCCCAGTGGCTCTTGCGACGCATCGGCGCCCGGTCACAGTGGCGGGACCGCGCCGGCTTCTCACCGGACTTCCCTTCCACCGACCGTGTGGACTTTCCAAGCGAGGATACAGCGGCTCGACCCGCCGCGCTCGCGCCGGTCAGCCGCGCCGGGCGAGGGCGTTCGCCACGCCGCCCAGCAGCGCCACCGCGCTGAGCGCGAGCAGCGTGGCCACGGCGACGAAGGCGGTGTGCTCCTGGGCGTAGCCGACCAGGTCGCCGAGGCGAAACGCCACCACCACGGTCGCCAGCCCGACCGCCCCGGCGACGCCCACGACCAGCACCGCGACCAGTCCCGCGCCCGCAAGCAGGTCGGCGACGGCACCGGTGCGCCGCACCAGCGCGCTGCGGCCCGTCCTCTCGGGGAAGCGACCGTCCGCCGCGCGCAGGCCGGCCAGGAGCACCAGCGCCCACCCCGTGGCCAGCAGAAAGCCGCCGATCACGTCGCTGGGGAAGTGCCAGCCCATCGAGATGACCGAGAAGGACACCGCCAGCGCAAGAGCCGAGCCGACGATCAAGGCGGCCGGCCGCAGCCGCGGCGCCACGACGATCATCAGCGCCAGCGCCAGCGCCATCGAGGCCGTGGCGTGGCCGCTGGGAAACGCCGCCGGGTCCACGCGCGCACCATCGACCACCTCGTCGGAGCGTGGGTAGGCGAGCAGCGCCTTGAGCGCCTGGCTCGAGACGCTGGTCAGGCCGACGAGGACAAGGACGACCAGGGCGACGCGTGGCCGCCCGCGCGCGAGCGCGACGGCGGCGAGGACGGCGGCCGCCAGGACCACCGGCAGCGGGTCGCCGAGCAGGCCCAGGCGCTGGGTGACCGGAGACACCCGCCCGCCCTGGAGCCCGAGGAAGCCCTGGAGCGCCGAGGCGTCCAGCCAGCGGGCCTCCGACGAGCCGTAGGCCAACGCGAGCATGACCAGGAAAGCGCCCGTGCAAAGAGCCGCCCCCTTGAGCAGTGCTCGGGGTCTCAGGACCATACGGGCAAGCTAGCGACCGGGCGCGGCGCCGCTACACTCTTCAGCCGCGCCGCCATCGTCCAGGGGACTAGGACGCCGCCCTCTCACGGCGGAAACAGGGGTTCGAATCCCCTTGGCGGTACCTCTGACGCCGGCGTCAGGCCTGCGCCATTCCCAGCACCGGTCGCAGATCCTCGAGGCGGTCGAAGAGCATCCACACGTAGTTGGCGGCACCGCGCTCGCGAGCGGAGTGCAGGTCGACGAGGTCCGGATCGTCGCGGTAGCCCTCGAACGCGGAGAGCGACTCCCACTCGACCAGGATCATCACCTGGCGCGCCTCGACCTCGCCGACCACCCGCTCGTGGAAGCGGCCCATCGCCACCACCCGCCCACCGTGGCGCTGCACCTCTGCCGCCGAGGTGCGGGCGTAGGCCCCGTACGCGTCGGCGTCGGCGACGTCGAAGAGGTTCAGGGCGTAGACGGGGTGATCGGTATCGGGCAAGGCATTCCTCCGTAGGTCGCGCCGG
>JBBJOH010000052.1:0-7281 GCA_037720995.1 Thermoleophilaceae bacterium | reverse complement strand
CCTACGCTCACGCGGTGCCCGGATCGCCGGACATCGCGGTGGTCTCCCTGGGCACGACGTTCGGCTGGCGCCGGGGCGACGAGGCCCTGGCCGGCCACGTGCGCGCCGCCGGCGCCAGCTGCCGCGTCGTGACCGTGCGGCTCGGCCACGCCGCGGCGCTGCGGCGATCCATGGCCACCACCGACCTGGTCGAGGCGCTCGCGGCCCGCAACTCGGCCCGGGGCCTCGAGGCCGGCGCCGTCATCTACTCGACGATCACGGCCGCCCTCCTTCAGCCCTCCCGGCACCCGTCCGCCGTGCGCTTCGACGGCATCGCCGCCGTCAACCGCCCGGGGATCGGCGGCGCCTGGCAGCGCCGTCGCGAGCCGTCCGTGCTGTCTTCGGCCGACCTGCTGCTGCCCTGGAGCGAGCCGTCCGCCGAGCACGCCGAGCAGGCTCTGGCCGGCGCCGGCCTTCCGCTCCCCGATACGTTGGTGCTTGTCCCTCCGGTCGAGGGGGCCGAGCGATCGCCCCCCGGCCCGGACGCGATCGCCTACGCCGCCAATCCCGACAAGCGGGGCCTGGACCTGCTGTGCCAGGCCTGGGCGCGGGCCGCGCCCGCCGGCGCGCGGCTGACGATCGGGGGTATCGACCGCGAGCAGGGGCTGCGCTGGCTGGAGCGGTGCGGGGTGTCCGAGCCGGCGGGGGTGCAGTGGCTGGGCGCAGTCGAGCGCGAGCGCTGGCTGGGGCTCGTCGCGTCGGCCCGCGCGTTTGTCAGCGCGGCCCGGATCGAGGACTGGGGGCTGGCCCAGATGGAGGCGCTGGCCGCGGGAACGCCGCTGGTGTGCGTGCCCTCTCCCGGCGCCTACGCCGCGCTGCCACTGGCGCGGGAGCTCGATCCGTCGCTCGTGGCCGCGGAGCGCAGCGCTGCGGCCCTGGCGGAGGCCCTGAGAACCGCGCTGGCCATGGACGCCGCGCAGCGCGAGGACTACGGCGCCCGGGCTCGCGCCCTGCTGCGGCCCTACGGGGAGGCCGAGGTCCGCCGCCGGGTGGCCGAGGAGCTCCTGCCGCGCCTGCTCAGCAGCTCCTCGTAGATCTCGGTCCAGCGCCCGCTGATCGCCTCGTAGCCGTAGCGCTCGCGGGCCCGGGCGGCCATGGCCTGGGGGTCGAAGTCGTTGTCCAGCGCAGAGCGCACCGCCCGCGCGAAGGCATGGGGATCGCCGGGCGCGACGAGACGGCCGGACTCGCTGTCCAGCATCTCCGGCACGCCGCCCACCCGCGTGGCCACCGACGGCAGTCCGCTGGCCATCGCCTCGATGAGTACGACCGGGAGGTTCTCGGCCAGGCTGGGGAGGAGGAACAGGTCGGCGTCGCGCATCCGCTGGGCCACTTCCTGCTTGGGCCGCTCGCCCAGGAAGCGCACGCGATCCCCGAGGCCCAGCTCGCCCACGCGGCGCTCCAGGTCGGTGCGCAACTCGCCGTCGCCGACGATGTCCAGCCGCGCCCCCTCGAGCTCGGTCATCGCCTCCAGCAGGTGGATGTGTCCCTTCTTCTCCGCCAGGGCGCCGATGTTGAGCAGCCTGGGCTCTCCGCCGGGCGGATGGGGTTGCGCCGGTGGCGCGAACGCTTCGGTGTCGACCACGTTGGCCACGGTGACCATCCGCGCCTTGGGCGCGATCCTGCTCAGGTGCCCGGCCAGCTCGTCGCTGACGGGACCCACCACGTCGGCACGTTCGAAGGCGAAGCGGGCCAGCGACCGCTCGTACCCGGTGATCAGGCCGCGGGTAAAGCCGGTGTAGTGCTCGGTCACGGCGACCGGAGCGCGGGAGACCAGGCCGATCGCCAGCGCCGGGAGGGCGGCGGAGTACACGTGTGCGTGAACTACGTCGGGGCGCCAGCCCCCGCGGCGCAGGCGCCAGATCGCGGCGGCCATTCCCAGGAGCTGGCACACCAGCGCCAGCGGACGCAGACGCGGGCGCCGGTAGCGGACCCGCAGCGTGCGCAGGCCGTCCTCGACCGCGTCGGTCAGCTCGTACAGACCGAAGTCGGGGCTCGGCGTGGCCAGCGAGGCCAGTACCACCACGTCGTGGCGGGTGGCCAGCGCCGCCGCGTGCTCCCGGCAGAAGATGCCCCACACGGGCTGGTCGGGCCAGGGGTACCACTTGGGGACGACCAGGACGCGCATGGTCACGCGGACAGCCGACGGATGGTCTTCACGGTGCGCTGGGCCTCCTGCGCATCCACGAACTCGCGCCCGGTGAGGAAGCGGCGGGCCTCGGCCTTCGCCTCTTCGTGGGTGTAGGTGGTGGCCACGCGCTGCCACTCGTGACGAACCGGCAGGGCATCCACGACGCCCAGGCGCCACCCCTCGCGCTTGGCGAGCGCGCCCCAGTGGTTGTCCAGGCCCCAGCCGAAGCGCAGCGCGGGGAAGGGGGTCAGCGCCAGCGCGGCGCGGCGCGAGAACTGGGTGAGCGGTCCGATCTCCACGTAGTTGGTGCGCCGGGCCAGCGAGAAGGGCCGCGTGCGCGTGACCCGCCAGGCGGCGTGGCTGCGCATGGACTGCGCGGGTTGGGCCAGGTCCAGGTCCAGCGCCTCGCAGAGGGCCAGGAAGCGGTCGAGGAAGCGGGCGGGGAGGGCGATGTCGTCGTCGGTCACGATCAGCCGGTCGAACTCGGCGACCGGTGGCGACAGGCCCAGCAGCTCGTTCACGTTCTCGAACTTGCCCCCACCGAGGGCCGTGGCCACGGTGAGGTCGCCGAGCCGTCGATCGGCGTCACCGGTGGAGCCCAGCGCGAAGTGCACCTGGTGGCGTGTCGAGCGCAGCGAAGCGAGCGCGCCCGGCAACCGTGACCCCGGCCGGTATACCGACAGCACCAGCACGCGCCTGGGAGGCTGCCGGGCGGCGAGGCGGTCCAGCCGCCGACCGGTGAGCGACAGCGCTCGCGAGAGCGAGTAGGCGGCGTCGGCCACTGTGCGCTCCACGGTCAGCCGCGGGCCCACCACGCCTCCGCTCTCGCCGGACAAGAAGGCGTCGTCGCGGGGCTCGGCAGCGCTCATCGGCGCGCGCCCAGGCGCTCGGTCAGCCGTCCGGCCGTGTGGGCGATCATCACGGCCCCCAGCGGGCAGCGCCTGCGGATCATGTGCCAGCCGGCCCCGGCCAGGTTGCGCAGCTCACGCGGGAGAGGCAGCTCGGTCCGCTTGCGTCGGTCGTTTCGGCTCGCGGCCCGGCCGCGGCGGTACTCGGCTCGGGCCAGGGACCGCAGCCGCGCGTCGTCGCCTGCCCGCCGGTGGTCGAGCCCGGCAGCCGCGACGTAGGCGACGCGGCCACCGTCGGAGTGCAGCCGCATCAGCCACTCCTCTTCGTCGCCGTAGAACCCAAACGCCTTGGCTCCGCTGCCCGAGGGATTGGATCGTTCGATCGGCACGGACTCGTCGAAGCCGCCGATCCGCTCCACGGCGGAGCGGCGGATCGCCATGTTCGCGCTCCATACGAAACGGGCCTCCGCGTCGCTGGGGCCCAGGTCCAGCGTGGTCACCGGAGGCGCCTCGCGCCCGCACGAGCGCGGGGCGGCTCCCTCGAGGCTGGCCCGGATGGGACCACCCAGGGCATCGGCCCAGGGCATCGCCCGCGCTCCCTCGAGCAGGGCGACCAGCCATCCCGGCGGTGCTCGTACGTCGTCGTCGACGAACACGATCAGCGGGGCGCTGGTGGCGCCGATGCCGGTGTTGCGCGCCGCGTTGGGGCCCCGGGGGGACGGGTGGCGCTCCAGCGCGATCCCCGCCGCCCGGGCGACCGCGGCGGTGGCGTCGGTCGACCCGTCGTCCACCACCACGACCTCGAAGGCGGCGTCCGGCTGCTGGCTCACGATCGAGGCGAGGGCGACCGACAGGTACTCGGCTCGGTTCCGCGTCGGAACGACCACGGAGACGGCGGGCGCGGGCATCGGCGAGTCAGGTTAACTGCGCAGGATGCGCGTCCTCCTGCTGCACAACCGCTACCGGACGGTCGGTGGCGAGGAGCGGTCGGTGGAGCTGCAGCGGCGCGCGCTCGAGCGGGCGGGGGTGCCCGGCACCTCGCTCGAGCGCCGCTCCGACCGCGCCGGCAGGGTCCGGGCGGCGGGCGCACTGCTGCGCGGAGGCGAGGGCGCGGATCAGGTCGCGCAGGCCGTCAGAGACACCGGAGCCGACGTGGTGCACGCCCACAACATGCTGCCCCTGATCGGTCCCCGCGGTCTGCAGGCCGCCCGCGACGCGGGGGCCAAGGTGGTGCTGCACCTGCACAACGTGCGGCTGTTCTGCGCCACGGGCTTCGGCGAGCGCGACGGGGGCCCGTGCACCCGCTGCCGGGGGCGCAACACGTTGCCGGGCCTGCGGCTGAACTGCCGCCGCTCGGTGCCCGAGGCCGTCGTGTACGCCGCGGGCCTGTCGCTGCACCAGCCCAGGGTGCTCGAAGCGGTGGATCGCTTCGTCACGCCCAGCGCGGCCGCGGTGGACCAGGTGGTGCAGCGCGGCCTGCCCCGCGAGCGCGTGGAGGCGCTCGGGCACTACCTGCCCGCGGACGCCTTCGCGGAGTCGTCGCGCGCGGCCGACGGCGCCTACGTGCTGGTGGCCTCGCGGCTGTCGCCGGAGAAGGGGATCGACGACGCCATCGCCGCGGCCGGCTCCGTCGGAGTCCCACTGCGGATCGTCGGCGACGGACCGGACGCCGGACGCCTGCGCGCGATCGCCTCGCGGTCGCGCACCGAGGTCGACTTCCTGGGCCGGGTCGAGCCGGCACGCGTCCGCGAGCTGCTGGCCGGCGCGGCGGCCGTGCTCATGCCCTCCCGCTACCACGAGTTCTCGCCCTACTCGGCGCTCGAGGCGATGGCCCAGGGCGTGCCGGTGGTGGCCACCGCGATGGGCGGACTGCCCGACCTGCTCGGCCCCGGGCGCTGCGTTCCGCGCGGGGACCACTCCGCCTTCGCGGCGCGGCTCGCGGCGCTGTGGGCCGACCCGCGGTCGCGGCGGGTGGAGGGGGACGAGCTGCTGGACCGGGCGCGTGAGCGCCACTCGGAGGGGCGGTACCTGGAGGATCTGCTCGGGCTCTACGGGCGGCTGTGACGGAGGCCTCTCTGGCAGTCCGTCCGGTCCATGATCGTGCCTCGGACGGCGTGTAACGCCTGGCACCCTCGTCGAGAGCCTTGCCGTTGCCCTCGAGGCCTTTCTGTAACGAAAAGTCCGGGAGAGCGCACGTCCTGCCGGGTGCGGGTCGAGAAACCGGCCTATGAGGCCGGAAACGCGACACGCACTCGGTGCCAGTCCCAGACGGCGGCCCGCGGTCCAGCGACACCCACTCGGTGCCAGTCCCAGACGGCGGCCCGCGGCTCGCGCTGGAACCGGCTCAGGACACCCGCGCGAGCGCGGCAATCGTTCCGCCGCGCCCCACCGCCGCGGCCGCCGCCTCCATCGCCGCCGCCACCCCCAGCAGCGGCAGGCCGCCGATCGCGAGCGCCAGGTCCTGGCCCCGCGCCGGGGCGTTTCGCTTCAGCAGGTGAAAGGGGTAGGCCGGGCTCATCCCGGCGCGCGAGAGCAGCGCCATCCACATGGCCGCCGGGTTGTGCTCCCACACCATGTGGTCCACCGGGCCGGGCTCCAGGCCCGAGCGGTCAACGAGACAGCGCAGGCCGCCGGGGGTCAGATGCAGCCGATGGCGGGGCACGTCGAAGTGCATCCAGGCGGGACCGGCGATCCGAGCCTGCAGCGAGCCCACGTTGGGCACGCCGACCAGCACCAGGCCTCCCGGTCGCAGCCACGACCGCACCCGCTCGAGCGCGGAGGCGGGATCTTCGAGGTGCTCGAGCACGTGCCAGAGCACCACCGCGTCCAAGCCCGAGTCCTCGTGCTCGTCGATGGACCGCCGGGCGACCGGGAGCGCGGCGCTCGCCGCTGTCCCCGCGCTCCGCGCCGACGGCTCGATGCCCTCGGCGGCAAACCCGCGGCGCCGGAGCTCGGCCACCAGTCTGCCGCGCCCCGCCCCGGCGTCGAGCACGCGGGCGCCGGGCCCCAGGCCGGCTCGGGTCAGGATCCGTGTCGGCTGCCCGACGGTCAGCCGCTGGATCGTGCGGACCATCGGCGCCGCCCGCGGGGCGCCCGGGGCATACACGCCCTCCTCGTAGGCCTGTGGCCCGGGAAGGTCTCCCTGGGTGACCGCGGTGCCGCACGCAGCGCACCGCCCCAGCGGGAAGTCACGGGAGTCGGAGGGCTCCCCGGCGGGAACGTCGATCCAGGGCGCCAACCGGCCACCGCAGGCGGGACAGGCCGTGCGAGTCAGGTCGTAAGCCGGGTTCGCCACCAGTCGAGCGTGTCGCTGATGGTCTGCTCGAGCGGGATCTCCGGCCGCCAGCCGGTGGCCGCGGTCAGGCGCTCGTGCGACCCCCGCAGCTCGGAGGGCTCGTTGGACCGGCGGCGCGAGTCGACGATCTCGTGACGCACGGGCACGCGGGCGCAGCCTTCCACGAGCTCGACCAGATGGGACACGGGCACCGATCGCCCGCTGCAGACGTTGTAGACGCCGGGCTCGACGTCGATGGCCGAGACGTAGGCGCGGACCACGTCGCGTACGTCGGTGAAGTCGCGCCGCGCGCTCACGTCGCCGGTCTGGATCAACGCCTGGGGCCTCCCGGCGGCCTCGGCCTCGGCCACCTGCCGGCACAGCGAGCTGACCACGTATTCGTCGGTCTGGCCGGGGCCCGCGTGGTTGAACGGGCGCAGGCGCACGACGGAGAGCTCGAACGCCATCTGGTACTGCCCCCCGAGCAGATCGCACGCCGCCTTGGAGACCGCGTAGGGGTTGGGGGGGTTCAGCGGCGTCGCCTCGTCTATGGGCAGGAGCGCGGCCGGCCCGTAGACCTGGCCCGAGCCGGCCAGCACGATGCGCGCGGACGGCGCTCGGTGGCGGGCCGCCTCCAGAACGTTCAGGGTCATCTGGACGTTGTCGCTCAACGCCCGTCCCGGCGTGTCCCACGAGAGCTTCGGGCTGCTGAAGCCGGCCAGGTGGACTATCGCGGCGGGCTGCTCGCGCTCCATGAAGCCGTCCACGGCGGCGGTGTCGAGCAGGTCGAGCTCGCGATGGCCGGGAGCCCTGGCGCGGGCGCCGTGCAGCGCCCGGAGAAGGTGACCGCCGGCGAACCCCCCTCCGCCGGTGACCAGCACCGTTCCCGAGACGGGCACAGCGACGGGGGCGCCGGTCGCCTGCTGGGGGGTCTGGGCCACGCCGGGCAGTCTAAGCCCGGCCGGCCGACTCCCTGAGGTACTGCCTGGCGA
>JBBJOH010000051.1:0-7330 GCA_037720995.1 Thermoleophilaceae bacterium | reverse complement strand
GCGAGCGCCCGGAGCCGACGCCCGCCGAGCGGATCGTGGCCGCCGTACGCCCGCGGCTGGATCCCGAATGGGTGGAGACGGCCTTCGCGCGGATCGAGGATCTGGTCTTCAACGGCGACGCCGCCGCCCTGGCCGACGCGGTGGCCCAGATGTCGGCGGAGCGGGCGCTCACGACGTCCCCGGCCACCCAGGCCGCCCCCGACTTGGCCCTGACTGACCCCGGACGGGCTGACCGGGCATGACCAAAGCCGACCAAGCCACTACGATCTCACCCTTCTTTCCATGCAGATAGTCCAGGAGATCGGCTCCTACGCGGGCCTCGCGGCCATCCTCGGCCTCGCTGTCCTGTCCGCGCTCTACTTCTCACAGGCGCGCGACGTCAAGCGCCTGCGCGAATGGGCGGGCCGCGCCCCCGAACGTGCGCCCGAGCCCTCCTGGATGGCCGCCCAGCCGTCCGTCCGGCCGGTGCCGCGCGCGCCCGGCCAGGCTGCGCCGCCGGAGCGGCCCGCCGCCGGGGCGGCGGCTGCCAGACCGCAGTTCCCACCCACTCCGGCCGGCGCGCGGACCGCGGCCACGGGAGCAGCGCCCGCCGCCGCTGTTGGCCCGGGTGCCGCCACCCCCGCGGCGGCGCGGGCCGCCGAGACGGCGCAGGACCGCGAGGACGACGAGCAGCCGGCGGCCGACAACACGGCCAACGGAGAGGCGAGCGACGGCACCGACGACCGCCCGGCGCTGTCGCAGGACACCGTGATCCACCCCCCACCCCCGCCCCTCCACGACGAGGAGGAGGAAGGGGACGACCTCGAGCGGCCCGAGGACGAGCTCGGGGAGGACAGCACCGAGTTCGACGCTGCGGACGACGACTACGACGAGCACGAGGGCTGGGACGAGACCGGGGATTACCCGTCCGCGCCCGAGGAGCACTGGGAGGACACCGGCGACGAGCCCGCCGTCTCGGCGGTGCCCCCCGTGGCCCCCCGGCGGGCTGCGCCATCGGCCCCTGCCCGATCGGCCGGGGCCGCGTCGGCGCGTGACGCTCCACCGCCCTCGAGTGGCATCCTTCCCCCGTACTCCGAGAGCCGCCCCGGTGCGGTCGCGGCCACCGACCGGCGCTCCCGCGGCGGCCTGTTCTCGTCTCGCGGACGGGCGGCTGGGGTCATAGCGCTCGCCGTGCTCCTCTTGGTCGCGCTGGCACTGGGGGCGACGCAGCTGCTCGGCGGTGGCGAAGACACGGCCAAGAAGGCGCCGAGCCAGCCGGCGCCGGCGCCCGCGGCCCCGGGCAAGAAGACGCCCGACAAGGCCGGGGGGATCAGTCCGGCCAGCGTACGCGTCGCAGTGCTCAACGGCACCACGGTGCCGGGGCTGGCGGCTCAGATCGCGGACTCGGTCGAGAAGGAGGGCTTCAAGCTCGGGACCGTCACCAACTTCAACGATCAGCAGCGCGCGGAGTCGGTGGTGCTCTACGCGCCGGGAGCCGAGCGTGAGGCGGCCGAGGTGGGGCGCCGGCTGAAGATCGCACAGCGCGAGCCGGTCGACGCCGAGAGCCAGGGCGCGGCCGGGGACGCGACCGTCGTGATCGTCACGGGGCAGGACAAGACGCAGTAGTCAGGGCAGGATTCCCGCCGCCCGGTTCGCCTCGGCCGCCTGGCGCAGCAGCTCCCGGTCGATCACGCTCAGCGTCCTCCCGGCCACCTCGATCGTCGCTCCGTCGTACGGCGGGTACCAGAAGGCCCTGACTCGTCTGTCGAGGGTCTCCGCGTCCTCGTCAGGCGGGACCCTGCGCATCGCCTCGAACTCCGCCTTGGTCACGTAGCGCCCGGCCCCCTGCGGCGTGCGCGGCAGCTCACCGCCCCCCAGGGCCAGGTCGACCACCTCCTCGAACAGAGCCAGCAGGCGGCCCTGGCTCTCGATGTCCAGTGACAGCGCCGTGGCCGTGGGCTCGATCGGGAAACGGTCCACCCGCACCAAGTCGCCCGTGTCGAAGTCCTCGTCCACGAAGTGGCCCGACACGCCCCATTCCGGGAAGCCCTCGAGGATGGCCACGTTGAAGCCGCCCATGCCACGTATGTCGGGCAGCGGCGCCGGGTGGAAGTTCAGGCAGCCGACCCGCCCCAGCTCGATCAGCGGCCGGCGGATCCGCTTCCAGAACAAAAAGGAGAGCACCAGGTCGACGCCGGCCAGCTCGCCGCTCTCGGCGCGGGCGTAGAGCTCCTCGTCGCTCACCAGCTCGATCCCGTGCCGATCCGCGGTCAGGTCGAGCCGCTGGGAGTCGTCCGCCTCGCCGGCCGCGGGCGGTGCCACCACGGCCGCGACCTCCACGCCGCGGCGGACCAGGTGCTCCAGCGCCCCCACCGCGGAGCGCTTGTGCTTTGCCATCAGGACCGCTCTCATCGGGATTCCCTTGACCGACCGGCCATCCATGGCCGATCGGTAGCCGACCCCCTTGACCGACGGGCCGCCGCTCGCCGATCGGTAAGCAGCTCCTCGTACAGCGCCAGCGTACGGCGGGCGATGTCGTCCCACGAGTAGCGCCCCGCCGCCGCGACCGCCGCCCCGTCCTCCAACCGGACCCGCGCGGCGGGATCGTCGAGAAGCCGCTGCAGCGCCTCGCGCAGGGCGACCGGATCCCCGGGTGCGACCAACTCCGCCGCGCCGTCCACGCGACCGACCTCGGAGAAGCCCCCGACGTCGGAGAGCACTATCGCCTTGGCGAAGGCCAGCGCGGTGTAGAGCACCCCCGACTGGTCGATGCGCCGGTAGGGCAGGGCGACCACGTCGGCGCGGCGGAAGAAGGCCGGCACCTGGGCGTCGGGCACGAAGCGATCCACGAACCGGATCTTCGCCCTGCCCCCGGCCGCGGCCCGCTTCAGCGGCGCGACATCCATCCACGGCCGTCCGACGACCCACAGCTCGGCGCCCTCGAGCTCGCGGAAGGCCTCGACCAGCACGTCGACCCCCTTGTAGGGCCGCAGCACGCCGAAGCTGAGCACCACGGGCCCCTCGACGCGCGCCAGCTCGTCCGGGAGCGGCTGCTCGTCGGCCTGGTGGGCGAGGTAGTCGAAGGCGCCGTGGGGAATCACGTGCACGCGCTCGGGGTCGGCCCCGAAGCGGTCGGCCAGCTCGCCGGCGCCCGCATCGGTGTGGGCGATCAGCGCGTCCATCCGGCCGATGGCCGCCCGCGCGGCGCGCTCGCGCAGCGCACCGCGCCCGCGGCGAAGGACGTTGTGGGAGGTAAAGACCCGGGGCACCCCGCGGGCCAGCAGCAGCGAGTCCAGGGCCTCCAGCGTCAGCCACTGGTAGTGCACGACGTCGGCCGGACCGGGATCGCGCTGGGCCAGCATCCCGGGTACGTGCTCGGCCAGCCGCAGCGCCCGGCGGGCGGCGGTCCCGCGGTCGCTGGCCATGGTGCGGCGGTAGAAGGCCTCGCGCACGGTGAAGCCACCGGCGGCAGGGGCGGGGCCGTAGGGGTAGCGGCTGGTGACGAGCTCGACCTGTGCGCCGGCCCGGGCCAGAGCCGCAGCCAGGGAGTAGTCGTACGGCGGGGTGTAGGCCGGCGGGTCGACGAGTTGGACGCGCACGCCCGGCATTCTCGCCCGGCGGGTCCAATAGCGTGTCGCCGGTGCAGTCGAGCCGCCTGGTCCGCGCCGTCTTCGCCCTGCTCGTCGTCGCGACCGTAGGGACCTTCTTCGCCGCCCAGGCGCTCAAGACCGAGGTGCCGGTGGTGCTCCGCTTCGCCGCCCAGCCCCGGCACCTCTCGCCCAACGAGGATCGCGTGCGCGACTCCACCCGGGTGGGCTTCGACCTCTCCGAGCCCGCGGACGTGTCCTTCTCGGTGATCGACGCCGACGGGGGCGTCGTCCGCGAGATCATCGGCGAGCGCCGGCTGGCGGGGGACACCAAGCACCGCTTTGCCTGGGACGGGCGCGACGACGAAGGCAGGCCCGTGCCCGACGGCGCCTACCGGCTGCGGGTGGTCCGGCGCAGCCAGGGCCGGGTGCTGGACTCGATCAAGAAGGTGATCGTCGACACCAGGCCGCCGAAGGTGAGCATCGCCTCGGTGGCGCCCAACGTCATCTCGCCGGGAGCTCGTGGCGCACCCCGGCGGGTGCGGGTCCGCTACCGCGGGCCGCGCAACCTCAACCCGGAGTTCCGCGTCTGGCACACCGACGTCTCCGGGCCGCCGCGGATCGCACGGCGCTTTCGCGGCGACAGAGACCGTGCGGGCGTGTGGGACGGAACCGTTCGCGGGGCGCCCACCCCCGACGGCTCCTACGCCTTCACGGTGCTGGTCCGCGACCTGGCCGGCAACCTCACCGAGGCGCCGGCCGTTCCGCGGCCCACGGCCGAGGCGGCCCGGCCGCGCACCGGGGCCGACGTGCGCCGCCTCACCCTGCGGGGGCCCTCGGTCCCCGTCTCCGCCGGCTCGATGGCCGTCCTGCGCGTCGGGCCCGTCTCCCGTCGCTTCCGTTACGCGCTCTCGCGGCTGGGCTCCGGTGCGGTGCTCAAGACCGATCGCCGCCGGGGGGGCCGGCTGCGGGTGCGGATCCCGGCCAAGGCGCGCACCGGCGTCTATCTCGTGCGCGTGCGGGCGGGTGGTCGACGAGCCGTGTGGCCCGTGCCGGTGTCGGGCCGGCCCGTGGGTGGTCGCCGGGCACTGGGGCGCCCCCGCCCCCTGGTGATCCTGCCCGTGGCCACATGGCAGGGGGAGAACCGCTTCGACTCCGATCTCGACGGCTTCCCCGACACCCTGCAGGACTCGGACGCGGTGCCGGTCGACCGCCCCTACGACCAGGGACGGCTGCCCGCCGGGCTGCGTCGCGAGGCGTCGCCCCTGCTCGGGTTCCTGGACCGCGAGCGCCTCGCCTATGACCTGACCACGGACGTGGCCCTGGCGGGCCGCGAGGGACCGGCGCTGAGCAACGCGCCGGGGGTGGCGATCGCGGGCACCGAGACCTGGGTCCCGCGTCAGCTGCGCGACGGCCTGCGGCGCGAGGTCGAGGACGACGGTCTGCGCGTGGTCTCCTTCGGTGACCGCTCACTGCGGCGCACCGTCGCCCTGGTCAAGGGCCGGCTGCGCGATCCCAGCCCGGCCCGGCCCGACGACCTCTTCGGCGAGCGCACGGAGCCCTTCCGTACCGACGAGCCCGCGCCGCTTCGCCAGCAGCGCGACCGCCTCCGCCTGTTACGCGGCACCGACCGCCTGTTCGGGAACTTCTCCCGCTTCGAGCGCTCGGTGAAGCTGCCGCCGGACGCCGAGCTGCTCACCGCGGCCGGCCGGGAGGCAGACCAGCCGGCGTTCGTGGGCTACCGCCTGGGCAAGGGCACGGTGATCCGCCCCGGCACGCCGGAGTGGACCCCTCAGCTGCGCGAGAGCAGCCTTGGCCTGGAGGTCCCCCGGATCACCAAGAGCATCTGGCGCGAGCTGGGCAGGCCGAGGTAGGGGGCTGCCGTCGTGGCATTTCGTCGCACCTCCTAGCATGCCGACGATGAGGCGCACGCTGCTGGCCGCCGCCGCCGTCCTGCTGCTGCTCGCGGTGGGCGTCGGCGCAGCGGCGTACAAGGTGCTCTCCAAGGAGGACCCGCCGCAGAAGCGAGGGTCGGCCGGTGTTGAGTTCGACCCCTCCGCCAAGCCCGGCAAGCGCAGCGCGAAGAAGAAGGCGGCGGTGCCCTGGCCGACGTTCGGCTTCGACCGCCAGCGGACCAAGGCCGCGCCCTTCGACCACCATCCCCCCTACAAGCGCACGTGGCGGGTGGACGGCAAGGACACGCTCGAGTTTCCGCCCGCGGTGGCCTACGGCAACGTCTACATCGCCCAGCAAAAGGGCCTGTTCATCGCCATGCGGGGCAAGACCGGCAAGCGCGTGTTCAAGACCAAGCGGTTCAAGCGCTGCGCGGCCTCGTCGCCCACCGTCGCCAAGGGCGTGATCTACCAGGCCTACATGGACTTCGCGCCCTGTCCCCAGGGGGCCTCGAAGCCGACCGGGTTCGTGACCGCCATGAGCGCCAGGACCGGACGGGAGAGATGGCGCTTCAGGGGCCAGCCGTTCGAGTCCTCGCCGCTGCTCGTCAAGGGCATCGTCTACGTGGGCAGCTGGGACGGCCGGGTCTACGCCATCCGCGCCAGGACCGGTCGCAAGGTGTGGAGCTATGACACCGGCAGCCGGGTCAACACGTCGGCCGCCTACTCGAAGGGGCGCATCTTCATCGCCAACAACGGCGGCTCGGTGTACTCGCTGAACGCGAGGACCGGCAAGCTGGCATGGAAGGGCAGCCAGGCCACGGAGTTCTTCTACGCCGCGCCCGCCGTGGCCTACGGCCGTGTCTTCATTGGCTCCACCGACGGCACGATGTACGCCTACGGCCAGCGCAGCGGTCGCCTTCTGTGGGCCAAGCGCCTGGGCAGCTACGTCTACTCGTCCGCGGCGATCTTCGACAAGAAGGTCTATGCGGGCACCTATGACGGCAAGCTCTTCGCCCTCGACGCGGCCACCGGCGATGTACGCTGGAAGCGCGGCATGCCGAGTGCGGTGCACGCAGCGCCGGTGGTGATGAACGGCCTGGTCTATGCCGCCACCTGTGCGACCTGTGGGTCGGCGGCGTCGCGGTCGGTGAAGACCGGCAAGGACTCCACCACCGCCTTGAACGCCTTCAACGGCCGCAAGGTGTGGTTCACCGCCGCGGGCAAGTACGCCAGCCCGATCGTGGCGGACCGCAAGCGGGTCTACCTGACCGGGCGCTCGTTCATCTACGCGCTGGAGCGGAGTGGCAGCAGGACCAAGGCGGCGAGGCGCGAGCGGCGGGCCGCTCGCGTGGCGGCGCGGCGGGCTCGCAGAGTGCAGGCCGGTGGGTAAGGGCATCGCGCCCATGCCGGGCATCAGCGCGAGCCGGTAGGAGGCGGGATGCCGAGGTCCTTGCAGATCTTTCGGGTGAGGCCTATGCCGATCTCACGGTGGCGTGGAATCGCGCTCGAGCGCTCGGCGTCGATGCCCCAGAAGCTGTGATTCGCGCCCTCGCGCAAGGGTCGGGCTCCCTGAGCACGCAGATGGCGCTCCAGGTCGCGCCTCTTCAAGCGGTCAGCTGCAGGGTCAGCGACTCGCTGTCGGCCGCCGACTCTGGGAGCGCGTGTTGGCCAAAGCGAAGCTCCAAGATGCCATGCAGGGCATCGATGACGCTCGCGCGTGCCTCATCGCGGGTCCTGCCCTGGCTGTTGGCGCCAGGAACCTCCGGTACGGAAGCGGTGATCCAGCCGTCGCCGGCATCGTCATAGACGATCGTCAGTTCAATGGACTCGCTCACGCCCCCAACGGTAGCTCAGCCGGCATCATGCGAG
>JBBJOH010000050.1:0-7362 GCA_037720995.1 Thermoleophilaceae bacterium | reverse complement strand
CGGCGCCTTTCACTCGCCGCTGATGGCAGATGCGGTCGAGCCCTTCCTCTCCTTCTTGCAGGACGTCGAGTTGCGCGAACCGCGCGCGCCGGTGTACTCGTGCGTGACCGCGGCGCCGTTTGACGACGTCCCCAGGCGGCTATCCGAGGCGCTGGTGAAGCCGGTGCGCTGGGTGGAGGTGCTGCACGCTCTGCATGAGGCCGGCGGCCGCCGGTTCGAGGAGACCGGGCCGGGGAAGGTGCTGACCGGTCTCGTGCGCCGCACGCTGGATGGAGTCGAGGCCGGCGCGGCGGAGCCGGCGGAGGCCGCGGGTGGCTGACGCCGGCAGGCCCGCGGGCTGCGCGCTGGTGACCGGCGCCTCGCGCGGGATCGGAGCGGCGATCGCGCGCGGGTTGGCCGAGGACGGCTGGGCGGTGGGCGTCAACTACCGCAGCGACTCCGACGGGGCGGAGGCCGTGGTCGGCCAGCTGGAGGAAGGCGGCGGCCAGGCGCTCGCCCTTCAGGCGGATGTCAGCGATCCGGGTGCCGCGGACGCTCTCTTCCCGCCGCTCGAGGAGCGCTTTGGACCCGTGCTCGTCCTCGTCAACAACGCCGGCATGCGCGTCGACGGGCTCGCGCCGCAGATGGAGGACGACGCCTGGGACAAGGTGCTCGAGACCAACCTCACGGCCCCCTTCCGCATCACGCGGCGGGCGCTGAAGGGGATGATGAAGGCTCGCTTCGGGCGCATCGTGAACATTGCTTCGATCGTCGGCCAGCGGGCGAATCCGGGCCAGGCCAACTACGCGGCTTCGAAGGCCGGGCTGATCGCCTTCACCAGCACGGTCGCGGCGGAGGTGGCGCGACGTTCGGTGACCGTCAACTCCGTGGCACCCGGCCTCGTCGATACCGAGCTGACCGAAGGCATCGGCGACGAGTTGCTGCGCGCGATTCCCGCGCGACGGGCGGGGACCCCCGAGGAGATCGCGGCGTGCGTGCGCTTCCTGGCCTCCGAGGCGGCCTCTTACGTAAACGGAACCACCCTTACAGTCGACGGCGGAATGACCGCCTGAAAGGAGCAGTTCAATGGCGACCGCAAACAAGGATCAGATCGAGGAGCGCGTGACCGAGGCGCTGGTGAGCTTCGGCGCCGACCGTGACCAGGTCAAGCGCGAAGCCGACTGGGAGTCCCTCGATGTCGACTCGCTCGATCTAGTCGAGCTCTCCCAGATCGTCGAGGAGGAGTACGGCGTGCAGATGAAGGAGGAGGACATGAAGGAGATCAAGACCGTCGGGGACTCGATCGACTTCATCGCGGAGCGTGCCAAGTCGTGAGCGGCGGGGCGGCATGACACCGGACATCGCGGTGACGCGCGGACGGACCATCACCGAGGCCGACATCGTCGGGTTCTCCGCGCTGACCGGCGATCACCACCCACAGCACACCGACGCCGAGTGGGCTGGGGCCGGTCCGTTCGGCGAACGCGTGGCGCACGGCATGCTCGTGCTCTCCTACGCGCTCGGGCTCGCGGACATCGATCCCGAGCGGATCGTCGCGCTGCGGCGCATCGAGGAAGTCGTCTTCAAGCGACCGGTGAAGATCGGCGACACCATTCGCGTCGAGGCCAAGGTCTTGCGACCGGACGAAGGGCGCGGCCTCGAAGCCTGGGAGTGGCGCATCGTCAACCAGCGAGACGAGCTGGTGATCAGGGCTAAGGTCGAGGCCGTGGTCCGAGGCGAGGAGCCGGACAAGGCCGACTCCGATCCCGCCGAGGACGGGGCTCCGGTGAGCACATGATACTCGAGGGGAAGCGCCTGCTCATCACGGGCTTGATGACCAAGGAGTCGATCGCCTACGCGGTCGCCGAGCTGGCCCAGCAGCAGGGGGCCGAGGTCGTGCTGACGAGCTTTGGCCGCGCGAGCAGCATGACCGAGCGTGCCGCCGGAGGCCTGCCTACGAAGCCCGACGTGCTCGAGCTCGACGTCAACAAGCCCGAGGACGTGGCCGCCGTGGCAGAGGAGCTGGGCTCGCGCTGGGGCTCGCTCGACGGCGTGCTCCACGCCATCGCCTTCGCCCCGTCGGACGCCATCGGCGGCGGGTTCCTCGACACCCCGCCCGAGAGCGCGGTCCAGGCCTTCACCACCAGTGCTTTCTCCCTCAAGGCGCTCGGCGCCTCGCTCGCCCCGCTGCTCGAGCAGAGCGACGGGAGCGTCGTCGGCCTCGACTTCGACGCCTCGGTGGCGTGGCCGGTCTACGACTGGATGGGGGTCGCCAAGGCCGCACTCGAGTCCGTGTCCCGCTACCTGGCCCGCGATCTCGGGCCGCGCGGGGTGCGCGTGAACCTAGTCTCCGCGGGCCCGATCGAGACCGCCGCCGCCGGGGGCATCCCCGGCTTCGACCGGCTTGCCGGCGAATGGGGCGGCCGCGCGCCGCTCGGCTGGGATGCCAACGACGCCTCCTCGGTGGCCGGGACGGTCTGCTACCTGCTGTCCGACCTCTCACGCGGGGTGACGGGCGAGATCATCCACGTCGACGGCGGCTACCACGCCATGGGCGCGCCGCTCTCATGAGCGACAAGATCTTCCTCACCGGAGCCACGGGCTTCCTCGGGATGGCGTTCCTCGCGCGGCTGCTCGAGGCCGACGAGGGGCCGGAGGTCTTCCTCGCCGTGCGTGCCGGGGACGGCGACGAGGCCGGCGAGCGCGTGGCCAAGGTCCTCGCGCAGCTCTACGACGACCCGCCGGCCTCCGCCTCGCGGCTGCATCCCGTCTGCGCCGACCTCACCGCCCCCGGCCTCGGGCTCGAGGAGGCCGACCGGCGAGCGCTCATCGACGGCGTCGACAAGGTCGTGCACTGCGCCGCATCGGTCGAGTTCACGCTTCCTCTGGCCGAGGCGCGGGAGATCAACGTCGAGGGCGTGCGCCGCGTGCTCGAGCTGGCGGGCGAGATGAGCGGTCTCGAACGGATGGTGCACGTCTCGACGGCCTACGTCTGTGGCCGGGAACCCACCCACTTCGACGAGGACGACGAGATCACGGGCGAGGGCTTTCGCAACACGTACGAGCAGACCAAGTGGGAAGGTGAGCAGGCGATCGTCGAGGCCGGCCTGCCCTACGTGATCGTGCGCCCGAGCATCGTCGTCGGCGAGGCTCGCAGCGGCTGGACCTCCTCGTTCAACGTCATCTATGCGCCGCTGCAAGCATTTGCCCGCGGCATGTTCACCGAGATCCCAGCCGATCCGGAAGGGATCATCGACCTCGTGCCCGTCGACTACGTCGCCGAGGTCATGGAGGGCGCGCTCTATCAGGCCGAGGCCTCCGGCGCCTTCCACGCCGTCGCCGGCGAGCGCGCGCTTACGGTCGCCGAGTTGCTCGAGCACACCCGCGCCCCCCTCGACCGCGAGCCCCCAAGCCTGACGCCGCCCGGGACGCTGGGCGCCGACCACCCCGCGGCTGTCTTCGAGCCCTACTTCGACGTCCACACCCGCTTCGGGGACCGGCGCGCGCGCAGCCTGCTCCCGAGCTCCGCAGGCCCGCCCTCACCGGATGACTACATGCCCGCGATGATCGACTACGGCCTCCATACACGCTGGGGCAAGCAGCCGCTGTCACGCCAGGCCGCCAGAGCCCGCGCCGCCCTTCCCGTGAACGAGGGGTAGCGACCGCGCCGGCCGCTGGGCGGCTTGGGCGGCCGGGCGGCTTGGGCGGCTGCCCAGCTCTACACGAAAGCCGACCTCCTCTCGACCAGGTTCTCGTAGATCTTCTGCTGAATGGTCGCCCGCACCTGCTCCGACAGCTCCAGCACCAGACGCCGGTCCTCGGCCGCCTCGGCGCCATAGCCCGCCGTGGGGATCGGCTCGCAGAACTCGATCCGCCACTTCGAGGGCAGCGGCACCGCGCCCAGCGGCCCCAGCCACGGGAAGGTCGGCGTGAGCGGGAAGTAGGGCGCCCGCAGCACGCGGGCGGCCAGCGAGGACTGGCCCAGCATCGGATAGATCTCCTCGCTGCCCACTACGGCCACGGGCACGATCGGAGCGCCGGTGCGAATCGCCAGCTCCACAAAGCCGCCGCGGCCGAATCGCTGTAGGCGGTAGCGCTCGGAGAACGGCTTGCCCGTGCCCTTCACCCCCTCGGGGAACACGGCCACCAGCTCGTCGTCCTCGAGCAGGCGCAATGCGTTGTAGGGCGAGGCCACGACTCCCCCGACCTTGCGGATGGCCGTGGACACCCACGGCAGCTCGAAGGCCCAGTCCAGCACCAGGAAGCGGGGGTAGCGCGGCAGCGGATGCTCGCGCAGGACGGCGATCGACATCATCGTGGCGTCCCAGGGAAGGATTCCGGCGTGGTTGCCGGCCAGCAGCGCGCGGCCGTGGCCGGGCACGTTGTGCATGCCGCTCACGTGCACGCGCCACCAGTGGTCATAGAGGAAGTCGAACAGGGGCTCGACGGCGCGCGCGAAGTCTTCGTCGAAGCCCCACTCGTCCTCGGTGTAGCGCCCGTCCAGTCGCCGCAGGACCCGGCGGGCGCTCCCGGGAAGGACGCGCGTCGATCGCACGAGGGCCTCGGGCAGCTCGAGTCCCGTGTCCAGGCCCTCGCGCAGTACTCGCATGAAGGCGGCGGCGGCCAGCATTGCGTCGCGCTCGGGACCGCTCACGCGGCGAACTCCTCCACGGCCGACGGCGTGGTGTAGGAGGGGGCGTAGCCGATCTCGTGCACCAGCCGCGTGGTGTCCACCGCACGTCCGTAGCGCAGCAACCGCATGAAGTCGTCCGAGAGCTCGGGCAGCCCGATCCGGCGCAGCGCCCGGGTGGCGGTGGCGAACACCGGGCCGGCCAGGGGAAGCGGCGCGCGGCCGACGAGGCGGATCATGCGGCTCAGGCCGATCGTGCCGGGACTGGCCACGTTCACCGCGCCCTGCACCGGGCGGTGGACCGCGGCGACCAGCGCCCCCAGGCCATCCTCCTCGTGCACCACCTGGATGCGCGGGTCGAAGCCGAGGTAGGTCGGCGCCACCGGCGCGGCCAGGTAGCGGGTGACCTGGGTGTCGAGCACCGGCCCGATGGCGGGCTGGTAGCGCAGCATCGTGCAAACCACGTGCGGGTGACGGCGCGCATAGGTGTCGAACAGGTTCTCGATCTCGCCGACATCGCGCTGGAAGCGGGTTCGCAGCGGATACAGCCGGGCCAGCTCCTCGCGGAAGAACTGCGGCGCCTGGGGCTCGGAGCCGTAGATGCCCGCCGAGCCGCGGATGACGATCGTCCGGATGCTGGACGATCGCTCGCAGGCCGCGAGGAGCTGAAGCGTCCCGATCACGTTGATGTCGTGCATCGTGCGGGTGGACATGCCCGGCCCGGGGCGGCGGACGATCTGGTTGTGCACCACGGTGTCCACTTCCTCCTGCGGGATCAGCGTGGAGATCACCGGGTCGCGCAGGTCGGCCTCGATGAAGGTCTCCCGTTCCAGCGGGTCCGCGGGGGGGCGCATGTCCAGGCCGGCCACGTGATCGACGTGGGGATCCTGGCGAAGCCGGCGGGCCAGGGCCGAGCCGATGTAGCTGCCCACTCCGGTGATCAGGACCCGGCGCCCGGGCACTTCAGGAGCGCGACCCGCCGGATCCGGACGGGCGGCGCTTGGGCTTCGAGCCCGACTTGGACTTCGAGCCGGAGGACGAGGCCTTGGCCTTCGCTGCCGAAGACCGGCGCGGCTTGGCCTCCGGCGCGGGCAGTCGCTTCTCGATGGCCTCGAGCCGCGTGGCGATCCGGCGCAGCTCGGTCCGCAGCTCGCGCACGTCCTCCTGGGTGGCGGGAAGGCGCTCCTCGACCGCGGCCCGCACGCTGCGGCGCCGCTCGGTCAGGTTCCTCTCGGCGCCCTTCACCAGCTCGTCGACGGACCCGGTCAGGTCGTCCACGGCGCCCTGGGCCCGGCCTCGCGTTCCCACCGTCGCCTGCACGGTGCGCTCGACGGCCTCCCTCAGGGCGTCGGGTATGTCGCGTCGCTCGGCCATCGACTGCCCCAGTCTATGGTGCCCGGCCGTGTCCGAGGCGTATCCCATTCACCTGCGACCCTCCGCGCCACTGGCCCCGCGCGTCCTGCTCCCCGGCGACCCCCACCGGGCGCTCGCGACGGCGCAGGCCATCCTCGAGGAACCGCGTATGTTCAACCACGCGCGCGGGCTGTGGGGCTACACCGGCCGGGGGCGCGACGGCGACCTGCTGACTGTCCAGTCCACGGGGATCGGGGGCCCCAGCGCCGCGATCGTGGTCGAGGAGCTGATCGCGCTGGGCGCCCGGACGCTGGTGCGCATCGGGACCTGCGGGGCCCTGGTCGGCGACCTGGCGATGGGCGAGCTGGTAGTGGCGCGCAGCGCCATCGGCGCGGACGGCACGAGCCGTGCCCTCGGAGTGGACGGCACCGTGGAGGCGGATGCGCCGCTCACCGACGCCCTGGCGGGCGGTCCGGTGGCGGGCCGGGGTCGGTATCGGGAGGTCACCGCGGTCACCACCGATCTCTTCTATGAGGAGCGACGCGAGGTCACGCGAGCCTCTTGGGTCGATGCCGGGGCCAAGGTGGTGGAGATGGAGACGGCGACCCTGCTGGCCCTCGCCCGCCGGCGGGGGGTGGCCGCGGGGGCCCTGCTGGCGGTAACCGACCTGCTGACCGGCGGAGAACGCACGCGGATGGGGCGCGAGGAGATGGAGGGGCTCGGAGCGCGCCTGGGCGAGGCAGCCTGGAGCGCGCTCGATGCGGGAGACCGATACTGACCCGGCAGGATGCCGGGTCAGTCGACGACGTCGGTCACCGTCAGCCGCTCCTGGGCCCGGGGCACGGGCTCGGCTGCGGGGGCTACCGCCTCGCGCAGCCTGGAGAGGTCCCTGGCGATCTCGTCCAACCGCGGACCCAGCTCGGGGGATCCGTCCTCGTCGGCGGCGCGGACGGCGGCCTGGGCCTTCTCCTCCAGGCGATCGAGGGCATCCTCGATGCCCTCGAGACGCTGTGACACCGACCGCAGGCGACGCGTCAGGCGCTCGATGTCGGCCGCAGAGGGGATGTTGAGAGCCCCCATGGCTGCCTCCTGGGCCTGGACCGCCTTCTCGCGGGCCCCGAAGGCGCTGCTGATGGCCCGGCTCACCACCGGGCTGGCCACCAACTCCTCGGCAAGACGGCCGAGGGCCTCTTCCCCCTGCTGGGAGAGACGGTCGACTATCCCCTGATCGGAGCTCTTGCTCACGGGCGAGAGGGTACCGTACGCCAGGCTGGCGTTGGAGAGGGATCGTGTTTGGGCGGCGCGAATCTAACGCTCGACTCGACAGTTAGGTCTGTACTCAAAGCGTCTAGATTCCCCCTCTGTCCAAGCTCGGGTTCGCGTGCGCGTGCGCGAGAGCC
>JBBJOH010000049.1:0-7395 GCA_037720995.1 Thermoleophilaceae bacterium | reverse complement strand
CCTCCTCCTCGTGGTCTTCGGCCACTTCGACGGGGTGCTCGGCCATGGAATGATTGTACGGGCGTCCAACCGGGGGGCGGCTAATAAGGTCCGCCTCCATGGCCGCGATGAAATGGTGGGGCTGGGGGCGCGAGGATGTCTGGTTCACCCACGAGGACAAGCCTGGCCTCGCTCCCTTCATCCGGGAGAAGCTGAACCTGGATGTGACCCGCCCCGGCACCGCCTCGGCCGTCACCCTCGAGGAGCTCGAGCTCGCCGATCCGGTCCTCCCCGACGCGCTGGGCTCGGCGCTCACCGCGGCCGTCGGTGGACAGCACGTCTCCACCGACCGCCTCGACCGCGTCGTCCACGCGCGCGGCAAGAGCCTGAGCGACCTCGTTCGCCAGCGCCGAGGCGCCTTTCCGCGCTTGCCCGATGTCGTGGTTCGCCCCGGGGACGAAGGGCAGGTCGCGGCGCTGATGCATGAGGCCCTCCGGGCCGATGCGGTGGTGATCCCGTTCGGCGGCGGCTCGAGCATCTCGGGCAGCCTCGAGGCAGCCGCAAGCGAGAAGCGCCCGGTGGTCTCGATCGACCTCGGTCGACTTGACCAGGTCCTCTCGATCGATCGGACCTCCCGGCTCGCCCGCGTCCAGGCCGGCGTCTTCGGCCCTGATCTGGAGCGCCAGCTCAACGCGCAGGGCTACACCTTCGGCCACTTCCCCGACTCATTCACCCATTCCACGCTGGGAGGCTGGATCGCCACCCGCTCCTCGGGCATGCAGTCCGACCGCTACGGCGACATCGCCGACTTGACCCGCGGCCTGCGCATGGTCGCCCCCAGCGGCATCCTCCAGGTCCGGCCGGTGCCCAGCACGTCCACCGGCCCCAGCGTGCGCGAGATGGTCCTGGGCAGCGAGGGCCGGCTGGGGATCATCACCGAGGCCACCATCCACGTCCGGCGCCTGCCGGCGCGGCGCAAGATCCTGGGCTACCTCTTCCCCACCTGGGACGAAGGGCTCGCCGCCATGCGCGACATCGCCGCCAGCGAGGCCGCGCCGTCGGTCACACGGGTCTCCGACGCCCCCGAGACCCAGCTCTCCTTCGCAACGAGCAAGCACCCGACGCTTCAGGACAAGCTGAAGTCGGGTGCGCTGAAGCTCTACCTGCAGCGCTGCCGCCGCTTCGACCTGGAGTCGATGTGCCTGTCGTTCATCGGCTACGAGGGCGACGAGGCAAGCGTGGCCGCGCGCAAGAAGCTGGTCGAGAAGATCGTGAAGAGCCACGGCGGCGTGGGGATCGGGCAGAGCCCGGGCGAGCTGTACGACCAGAAGAAGTTCGACACCCCCTACATACGCGACTTTTTGCTCGACCGCGGCGCGCTGGCCGACGTCTCGGAGACCTCCGCGCCGTGGAGCGAGCTCCCGCGGGTCTACGCCGAGGTCACGGCCGCCGCTCGCGGCGCGTTTGCCTCACTGGGCGCGACCGGCTATCTGATGTGCCACCTGTCGCACTCCTACCACGCCGGCGCCTGCCTCTACTTCACGTTCGCCTTCGTGCCCTCGGACGGCCGGGACGAGCTGGAGCAGTACGGCGTGGTCAAGTCGGCCATCCAGCAGGCGTTCGTGGACTCCGGGGCCACCCTGTCCCACCACCACGCGGTGGGCACCGAGCACGCGCCCTGGCTGGAGCAGGACATCTCGGCTCCCGGCGTGAAGATGCTCGAGGCCCTGTTCGGGGGAACCGACCCGGGTCAGAACCTGAACCCGGGCAAGATCGTCTAGAAAGGGCCCAGGGCGTACTCCGATCGGGGGTCCGGGAAACCGTCGCGGCCCCGACGGGTACCTCAGGGTTGTGGCCAACCCCGCCGACCTCGACCTCCCCTGGACTCGATCGCAGCCCGCGAGCCGGCTGCGAGAGCTCCTGGTGTGTGGGGTGCTCGGCCCCTTGATGGACCTCTACACCAGGCGGGAGGTCAACGGTCGCGAGCGCCTGGAGGGTCTGACCGGCCCGATCCTGTTCGTGGCCAACCACAACTCCCACATGGACACCCCCGCGATCCTGCGCGCGCTGCCGGCGCGCTGGCGGCGCCGGACGGCCGTGGCCGCCGCCGTGGACTACTTCTTCACCACGCGCCTAAACGCCGTATCGGCCTCCCTTGCCTTTGGCACCGTGCCCATCCACCGCGCGGGCGGGGGCCTCGGGCCCGGGGCCACCGTCCACCTGGACCGCCTGATCGCCGGCGGGGGCAATCTGCTGATGTTCGCCGAGGGGACCCGCTCGCACGACGGGGCGGTGTCGCGGCTGCGCTCGGGCGCCGCGGTCCTGGCCGCCATGCACGACCTGCCGATCATCCCGATCTTCGTGGGCGGCACCGGTGAGGCGATGCCGCGTGGACACCATTGGATGGTCTTCAAGGAGGGGCGCCCCGGACGGCGGCACCCGATCGAGATCCACTTCGGGGCGCCGATCCGCGCGCGCCCGGACGACGACCGCGACGACGTCATGGAGCGCATCCGGCTGTTCATGGCCGAGTCGGGCGCCGACACGGAGCTTCAAGCCTCGCTTGGGCGCCAGGGCGAGCCTGTCTGAGTGGCCCGTGTCTTCGTCACCGGAGGCAGCGGCTTCATCGGCGGCAGCCTGATCGAGAGGTTGCGCGAGCGGGACGACGACGTGGTCGGCCTGGCCCGCTCGGACACCGCGGCCGGGAAGGTCACCGAGCGCGGCGCTCGCGTCGTGCGCGGGCACGTGCTGGACGAGGACGCCCTGGCCGCGGGCATGGAGGGGTGCGATCTCGCCTACCACGTGGCCGGAATCAACAGCCACTGCCCCAACGACCCCGAGGCGATGATGCAGGTCAACGTGGGGGGAGCGAAGACCGCGGTGCGCGCGGCCGCGCGGGCGGGCGTACCGCGGCTGGTCTACACGTCCTCCGCCGCCTCGGTCGGTGAGGCCGAGGGCACCGTGGGCCGTGAGGACTCGCCCCACCGCGGCTCATACCTGTCGGTGTACGACCGCTCCAAGCACGAGGGCGAGCGAGGCGCGTTCGCCGCCGCGAACGAGCTGGGGGTAGAGGTGGTGGCGGTCAACCCGTCGTCGGTCCAGGGGCCGGGACGCTCGTCGGGCAACGGCAAGATCGCCATCGACTACGTGAACGGCAGGCTGCCCGTGTTCGTCGACACCCACGTGAGCGTGGTGGACATCGCCGACTGCGTGCAGGGACACCTTCTGGCTGCCCAGCGCGGCCGGCCCGGCGAGCGCTACGTGCTCAACGGAGCGACCATCACCTCCCAGGAGGCCCTGGAGCTGGTGGCCGGTCTGTCCGGCGTCCACGCGCGGGTGAGGATCGTGCCCGCCCCCGTGGCCAGGACGGCCGCGGCGATGGTCGAGGGCGCCTACCGGGTGCGGGGGCGCACGCCGTCCCTGTGCCGGGCCAGGGTGCGCACGATCCTGCACGGGCACCGCTACGACGGCTCCCGAGCCTCTCGCGAGCTGGGCCTTCAGTACACATCGGTGCAGGACACCTTCGCCCGCGTGATCGAATGGGCGGCGCAGGAGGGGCTCCTGGAGCGCTCGCTCCAGCCCACGGCCGACCGGCCGCTTGGCTAGCCGGGCCCGGTCCGGATAGCGAAGGCGCTACTGCGGATCGACGTCCACGGCCAGGGCGACCCCTCGCCTGCTCAACAGGGGCGCGATCGCCTCCACTGCCCGGCGTACCGCAGCGATGCCCGCCTCACGATCGGGTCCGCGGATCACGACCTGAGCGCGGACCCTGCCCTGGCGCCGAAACAGCGGCACCGGGCCGAGCACGCCGGCCCCCGGGGGATCGAGCCGGTCGCGCAGCTCCTGGGCGGCCTCGAGCTCTGCCCCCGGCTCCGCGCACGAGCACACCACCCGGATCAGATGGCCGTGCGGCGGGTAGGCCAGGGCGGCCCGCCGGGCCAGCTCACCGCGCAGGAAGCCGGTCGCGTCGTGGTGGGCGGCGTACTGCAGGGCGCGAGCGCCGGGATCGAGCGCCTGGACCACCACGCGACCCTCCCTCCTGCCCCGGCCACTGCGCCCGGCCAGCTGGGCCACGAGCGCAAAGGTGCGCTCCTCGGCCCGGAAGTCGGGGAAGCGAAGGGTGCTGTCGGCGTCGAGCACCACGCCGAGGGTCACGTCGGCGAAGTCGTGGCCCTTGGCCACCATCTGGGTCCCGACCAGCACGCCTGAGGCGGCGGCCTCGAAGCGCTCGAGCGTCGCGGCCACCCCGTCGGCGGCCACCGTGTCGGCGTCCAGCCGAAAGACCGGCAGCGGGTCCACCAGGCGCTCGAGCTCCGAGCCCAGCTGCTCGGTGCCCATCCCGTGGCGCTTGAGCGACACCGAGTCGCAGTCCGGGCAGCGCGCGGGCACGCGCTCGGAGTGACCGCAGTGGTGACAGGACACGCGACCCGCGGCGCGGTGGAGCACCAGGGTCACGTCGCAGTCCGGGCATCCCCACACCCGCGCGCACTCCGCGCAGGTCAGGAAGTTCGACCAGCCGCGGCGATTGAGCAGCACCATCGCCTTCTCGCCGCGTGCGGCCACGCCGACCAGGGCGTCACGGGTGCGCGGGTGAAGCGCGTCCCGGACCCCGGCCATCCCGACCAGCTCGACCGGCGGAAGGGCGCTCGCGTCCACACGCTGGGAAAGCTCCAGGCGGCGGTAGCGGTAGACGCTCTCGGGACGGGGCGTGGCGCTGCCGACCAGCAGCACGGCATCGGCGCCGGCGGCGCGGCGCTCGGCCACGTGACGGGCGTCGTAGCGCGGGTCGCCGTCCTGCTTGTAGGAGCCGTCGTGCTCCTCGTCGACCACGATCAGCCCGACGTCGGTGAGCGGCGCGAACACCGCCGAGCGCGGACCTACGCACACCTTCGCGGCCCCCGAGCGCAGCCGCGACCACTCGTCGTAGCGTTCGCGGGCGGTGAGCCGGGAGTGCAGCAGGGCGACCGTGTCGCCGAAGCGCTGCACGAAGCGCCCGGCGGTCTGGGGCGTGAGCGCGATCTCGGGCACCAGCACGATCGCTGTGCTGCCGCGCTCAAGCGCCGCGGCCACGGCCCGCAGGTACACCTCGGTCTTGCCGCTGCCGGTCACGCCGTGGAGCAGCAGGCGGCGGTCGCTCCCGGCCGGCGCGTCCATCGCCTCGACCACCTCCCCCAGCGCCTCCGCCTGCGCCGCGGTGAGGGCCTCCACCTTCGGGCGCGCTCCGACCATCGACGTGCGCGGGCGCTTGGGGGCCTGGTCGGCCCACTCCAGCGCGATCAACCCGCGGGCCTCGAGGCGGCGGGCCCCGGCGTGGTCGCAGCCCGTCGCCGATACGAGGTCGCTGATCCGGGCCGGGGAGTCGCGCAGCGCCTCCAGCGCCGCGCGCTGGCGCGACCCGAGGCGATCGCCGCCCGCGAGGGCCGATCGCCCCGCGTCGGTCAGCGCTGCCCGCAGCGAGCGCCGCGGCCGGGTGCGCCGGCCGCTGCCCGTCCCCGTGCCGGGAGGAAGCACCAGGGCGAGCCCGCGCGCCGGCGTGGACACGTACTCGCGCGCCACCCACAAGCCGAGGTTGACCAGCTCGGCCGGCACGTCGGCCTCCAGGGCCGAGAGCGGCTCGGCCAGCTTCTCGGGCGCCACCTCGCTCTCCTCGGCCACGTCCACCACCACCCCCAGGATGCGCCGGTTGGCGAAGGGCACCATCAGCATCGACCCCACTCCCACGCTCTGCAGATCGGCGCCGAGCAGGTAGTCGAACGGGCCGCGCAGCGCGCGGGCCGTGGTCAGAGGCTCGACCTTGGCGATCACGCCCCGAATGTAGGTGGCGGGTCGGATGCCGGCGCTGTTGGCGTGGCGTTTTGGGCCTGGCTGCGGGACCGAGCGTCTACAGCGGCTGGGTAGGGCGGCGGATTGGTCGCGCTCGCCGCCATACTGTGCAGATGACGGCAAGCGAGCGCCTCTGAAGGCTTGCTGCCGTGTGGTGCATGGAGACCTGCACGCTGACGGCAGGCAACCGGCCCGGCCCGCTGCGTGACGTGTGGTGCACGGTCGCAAGGGCGCTCTGACGTCAAGCGGCCACCCTGAAACGCCGCGTGACGTGTGGCCTCCCGTGGCGGGCGCTCGTACGTCAAGCGGCGACTCGATAGCCCCGTGACGTGTGGCAGCCCTCCGAACGGGCCCACGACGTCGAGCCCTTGCGCAGCCGCCGACCCACCCCACGCCACCCCTATCCCCGCCGTACGCGTGCCGGACCCGGGCGGCGCCGGTCACACCGCAGTCTCCCAAGAGACCGCCTACCCGGCAGGCACCGCCAGGCACGCGTAGTGGACGGTGAACGCGCGCTCGGACGCCCTCGCGGAGACGGTGAACAGCCCGCGGCGCACCACCGCCTTCGCGATCGCCTTGATCCGCGCGGCGGTCGTGTCGGCGAAGAAGGAGTGCACGGACAGGGGCAGCGGGTCCGTGAGCTCGGCCGCCACCGTCAGCCCGGCGGCGGCGCAGAGCTCGTGGACGTCGCCGCGGTCGAAGCGGTGCAGGTGCCCGATCTCCTCGCTGGCCCTGCGGGCTGAGGGCCGCGAAGCGCTGCGGTTGTCCTCCAGCGGCACCTCGACCACGAGGGCCCTGGCCACGCGCGCGGTCTCCTTCAACAGCGGCAGCGGGTCAGAGACGTGCTCCAGCACGTGGGAGAGCACGCCCAGGTCATACGCCCGGTCGCCGGCCGGCAGACGGAGCCCGTCGAAGCGCTCCACCGAATCGACGCCGGGGCGCCCGGAGGCGAGCGCGACAGCCCGCTCGGAGATCTCGTAGCCGTGACGGCTCTCCCCCACGCCGACGGTGGCCAGCGCCTGCAGCAGCACGCCGTCGCCGCAGCCCACCTCGGCCACCGCCCGTGGTCGCTCGTCCAGCTCGGCGGCCAGGCGAGCGACGTGATCGGCCTTGCCCCGCGCGCCCAGGGCGCGCCAGCGCCCGTAGCGCATGCCCTCCTCACCCTGCGCGGAGTACTGCTGCTCGTAGACGTCGCGCAGCTCCGCCGAGCCCGTGGACTCCATGCCGCGTAGGCTATTCGCGCCTCGCCATGGCTACCGACTTCGAAGCAGAGGGCCTCCTCGAGGGCTTGGAGGACCGGGCCAAGGAGGCTCGCCGGCAGCTGCTCGAGCAGCTCGAGGGCGACGGTGTCGAGCTGGGCGAGCTGCGCCAGGCCTCACAGGAGGGCCGGCTGGCGCTCGTACCCGTGGAGCGGATACTGGTGGGCGGCGAGGGGCGCCACACGCTGGCGCGGGTGGCCGAGCAGTCCGAGGTGGAGGCCGAGCTGCTCGAGCGCTACGGAGAGCGATCGGGCTGACGGTGGGCGACCCCGAGGAGGCCGCCGACGTGGACGCCGCGAGGCGGATCGGAGAGCTGCGCGCGGCGGGCATGGGC
>JBBJOH010000048.1:0-7409 GCA_037720995.1 Thermoleophilaceae bacterium | reverse complement strand
GAGATCATCGACCAAGCCGCCTGAACAGCCACCTGGAGCTAACCGGGTACGCACTACTCATCTAGTGTCCCGCTGGTGGATGCGATCGACCAGCTGGGCGCGGACCCCGAGGCCCGCGAAGGCCAGATCGTCGAGGTGTTCGCCGAGGCGTTCGCCGAGCTGATCGCCAACGACCCGGCCGGCCTTCGGCGCAAGTTCCGCAAGATGGCGGCCGACCCGTTCGCCTTCTACCGGGGCAGCGCGTGCCTGTTCTACGCCGACGTGGCCGATCTCGAGGATCGGTTCGTGGACGACCGGACACGGCGGGTGTGGATCCAGGGCGACCTGCACGCCGAGAACTACGGGACCTACATGAGCTCGGACGGCGTACTCGTCTTCGACGTGAACGACTTCGACGAGGCCTACCTGGGCCACTTCACCTGGGACCTGCGTCGGATGGCCGCCAGCGTCAGCCTGCTGGGCTTCACCATGGCGCTCTCCGACGAGACGGTGCGCGCCATCAACGAGGCCTACGCCAACAGCTACGCCGACCAGGTGCGCGCCTTCGCAGAGGGCGACCGGGACGAGGAGTTCCGGCTCACCCTGCGCAACACGGACGGAACGGTTCGCACCGTCCTGCTCGCAGCCCGGCAGACGGCTCGGGTGAAGATGCTCGAGGCCCAGACGGTGGTGGAGGGAGGGGACCGGTCCTTCTCCGACGCCGCCGGCGTCCGTCGCCTGGGACACGACGAGCAGGGCATGGTCTACGCGGCGTTTCAGGCGTACCTGGAGACGGTGCCCGAGGACAAGCGCCAGCAGAGCGTCTCCTACACGGTCAAGGACATCGTCGGTCGCAGCGGCTTTGGCATCGGCAGCGCCGGCCTGCCCGCCTACAGCCTGCTCATCGAAGGCCGCACCGAGGCGCTGGAGAACGACGTGATCCTGTCCATGAAGCAGGGCAACGTGGCGGCGCCCAGCCGGGTGGTCACCGACCAGGCGATCAGGGACGCCTTCCACCATCACGGCCACCGCACGGCGGTCTCGCAGCGGGCGCTCCAGGCGCACGCCGATCCCTGGCTGGGATGGTGCTCGCTGGACGGCAGGGGCTTCGTGGTCTCCGAGGTGTCGCCCTACGAAGCCGACCTGGACTGGGACCTGGTCGCCTCGTCCGACGAGATCGTGCCGCTGGTCAAGGCCCTGGGACAGGCGACGGCCAAGGTGCACTGCGTGCCCGACGCGAGCAGCGACCGCGAGCTGGTCGGCTTCGACGTTGAGGCCGCCATAGCCGAGTGCATCGGCGGGGACCAGGATGGCTTCGCCTCCGACATCGCGAACTTCGGCGCGGCCTACGCGCAAGTGGTCAGGGAGGATCACCGGCGCTTCGTGGACGCGTTTCGCAACGGCGCGATCCCCGGGTTGCCGGTGGACTGAGCGCTGGTGCCCGGTTTGCGTCAGTAGTCTCGGACGCGGGGATGGCCGAGCACGTAGACGGCAAGCGCGTGATGCTCACCGGCGGCTCCGGGTTCCTCGGGGCCCAGGTCCGCGAGCGCCTGGAGCTGGCCGGGGCGGCCGAGGTGTCGGTGCCCAGGCGGGCGCAGTACGAGCTCACCGACCCCGAGGCCGTGGCGCAGGCCTACAGCGACTTCGAGCCCGACACCGTGGTGCACCTGGCCGCCGAGGTCGGGGGGATCGGGGCCAACCGCGACAACCCGGGCCGCTACTTCTACGCGAACATGGCCATGGGCCTGCACCTGATCGAGGAGGCACGGAAGCGCGACCTCGAGAAGTTCGTGCAGGTCGGGACCGTCTGCTCCTACCCCAAGCACGCGCCCGTGCCCTTCTCCGAGGCCGACCTGTGGGAGGGCTATCCCGAGGAGACCAACGCCCCCTACGGCATCGCCAAGAAGGCGCTGCTGGTCATGCTCCAGGGCTATCGCGAGCAGTACGGGCTCAACGGCGTCTACCTGATGCCGGTGAACCTGTACGGGCCGGGCGACAACTTCGACCTGGAGTCGAGCCACGTGGTCCCCGCCCTGATCCGCAAGTGCGAGGAGGCGCTCGCGACGGGCGCGGGGAAGGTGGAGTGCTGGGGCACCGGGAGCGCGTCACGGGAGTTCCTCTACGTGGACGACTGCGCCGACGCGATCGTGGCCGCCACCCGGCGCTACGACGGTCCCGCGCCGGTGAACGTGGGCGCTTCGAGCGAGATCACGATCAGGGAGCTGACCGAGCTGATCGCGCGCCTGACCGGCTTCGAGGGCCGTCTGGCCTGGGATCCGACCAAGCCCGACGGCCAGCCGCGGCGGATGCTCGACACCAGCCGCGCCCGCGAGGAGTTCGGCTTCTCGGCCTCCACGCCGCTGGAGCAGGGCCTGCAGCGAACGATCGCCTGGTATCGGGAGGCCGGGCCGGGCGCCGCGGGCCCAGCCGATGACGCCGCCGTGGCGCACGAGGCGGGCGCGGGCGCAGGGGCCGACGACGCCCCCGTGATGCACGAGGCGGGCGCGGGCGCCGAGGCGGCTAGGGGGCGCCCGGCCGGGTAGGGACCGCTCATGGCCGACCGGGACGAGACCGTGATCACGCCCTACCGCGACGGGCCCCTGCTGATTCGCGGTGGCTTCCGGCTCGAGGACCAGGAGGGCGGTTCGATCGCGACCGGTCGCGAGGTGGTCGCCTTGTGCCGCTGCGGGAAATCGCGCATCAGGCCCTTCTGCGACGGCAGCCATAAGCTGACCGGCTTCAAGGCGCCGAGCGGGCGAGAGGCCAGAGGCGGGGACCCCCAGGGCTGACAAGCAGCCCCGCGGCGGGACCTGCCTAGGCGGCAGCAGGCATGTGGAGCGGCCTGCGCAGCGAGCTCTCGCCGGCCGACCAGCAGCCCAGCACGTGCTCGGCCGAGCGGCGGTCGAGCTCGCCGAGTGCTTCTGCGCCGAACATGACGTCGGGTCCGAGCGTGGGCTCCTGGCGCATCAACCCGCCCGCCAGGTCGACGGCCGCGATGTTCTCGTGCACGGCGTCGGCCTCCACGTGCTCGTCGAAGAACAGGGCCGCCTGCGGCCGGCCCAGGCGGCGCAGGGCGTCGCCGTAGCGGCGGCTGGGGATCGCCGAGGACATCTCGAACAGCGCCAGGTGTCCCACCAGCGCGCCCCGGAGACGACGGTGCAGGCCGAACAGCGACATCAGGTTGACGGTCGCCAGCGTCGACGCGGGGATGTGGTCGAGGTAGGCGCCGTACTCGGGACTGAGGCCGACGGCCTCCAGCGATCGAGCGTACATCTCGGCGTGGATGCGGTTCGCCTGACCGCCGCCGTACTCGTCGGCCTGGATCTGGACCATCGCCGCCTTGGGCTTGCCGCTCAGGCGGGGAAGCCCCCACGAGTGGGGGTCGGCCTCCTTCAGCTGATAGGCCGACCGGTGCACCATGAACTCGAGCATCTGCTCCTCGGTGCCCTCCCGAGCCAGATGGCGGGAGAGGGAGGGGCCGTCGTCGGCGTCGGCGATGGCCCGCAGCGCCCTATCGGACTCCTCGGGCGACGGGGCCGCGAACGACGACCGAACCGCCTCGCGGACCGCCCGTTCGAAGCCGTCCTCCAGCTCGGCTCGCAGCCCCAGGAGCGAGGGCTCCCACTCCCAGCGCTCGTCCACGCCGTCCAGGCCGCGGTAGTGCAGCTCATAGCAGAGGTAGAGCGAAAGCTGAAGATCCTCGTCGCCCAGGGCATCGTCGGTCCGCGGGGCGGTCAAGGCCAGAGCGTGCGCCGGCCTGCGCAGCTCCTCCAGCAGGGCCTCGCTCAGGGGTCCGCGATCTGCGGGCAGGACGGGCACGATTGACTGATGCCCGATTTGCCTGCTTCTAAGCCCGGTCGGACGCCCGCCGAGCGGCCAGGTGCGGCCCAGCTGCGCTCCGCCGTTTCTCGGTGGCGGCAACCGGGAAGTGCCAAGTCGTGCAGATCTTGGTCCCGCCCGGTGTATACAAGCCGGACGGCGACACCCGCATGCTCGCTCGGGTGGTCGAGTCCGAGCCCCAGCTATCCGGCGCGCGCGTGCTCGATGTGTGTACCGGCAGCGGGGCGGTGGCCCTGACCGCCGCACGCGCGGGGGCGCGGGACGTGGAGGCGGTGGACGTCTCACGCAAGGCCGTGGCCACCACCCGCCTCAACGCCGCCCTGAACCGTGTGAAGGTACGCGTGCACCGCGGAGATCTCTTCGGTCCCGTGAACGGGCGCAGGTTTGACCTGGTCGTGAGCAACCCCCCGTACGTACCCGGCGACGACGAGCTTCCCACCAGAGGACCCAGCCGCGCGTGGGAGGGGGGTGAGCGCGGCCGGAGGCTGATCGACAGGGTGGTGGCCGGCGCCCCCGGCCACCTGCGCCCGGGAGGATCGCTGATGGTCGTTCAGAGCTCGATCTGCGGCGCGGACGAGACGCTGGAGGCCATGGGCCGGGCGGGCCTCCGCGCAGAGCTGGTGGGGAGCGAGACCAGCCCGCTGGGACCGCTGTTCACCGCGCGGGTGAGGCAACTGGAGAGCGCGGGGCTGCTGGAGCCGGGGCAGCGCCACGAAGAGATCGTGGTGATCCGCGGGCGGGCCGCGCAGTGACGGCCGACGGCCGGAGGTGTGCCAGCCTTCGACGATGCGCCTCGCCAAGTACCTGGCCCACGCCGGGGTAGCCTCGCGGCGAGCCTCCGAGGCGCTGGTGGCGGACGGCCGCGTGCAAGTCGGTGAAGAGGTGGTCCGCGACCCCGCCCGCGATGTGGACGAGTCAAGCGGCGTCCGGATGGATGGCCGTTTCGTGGCCCCTGAGCCGCGCGAGGTCCATGCCCTGCACAAGCCCGCCGGGGTCCTCTCCACGGCCGCCGACACCCACGGCCGGCGCACGGTGGTCGAGTACGTGGCCTCCCAGCGCAGGCTCTATCCCGTCGGGCGCCTGGACGCCGAGAGCACGGGGCTGATCCTGCTCACCAACGACGGCGAGCTGGCCGAGCGCCTGACCCACCCCCGCTACGGCGTGGAGAAGACCTACCGCGCCATCGTCGCGCCGCCCGGCGTGGCGGACTCCGCGCTGGACCACCTCCACGGTGGGGTGGCGCTTGAGGACGGCATGACCTATCCCGCGAAGGTCCGGTTGGTGGAGCCGGGCCTGCTCGAGGTCGTCATCTCCGAAGGCAGAAAGCGCCAGGTGCGGCGCATGATCGAGGCGGTGGGCCACCGCGTGATCGCACTCGAACGGGTGGCCTTCGGCCCGCTGACCCTGGACCGGCTGCCCGAGGGCGAGTCGCGCCGGCTCACCACCGCCGAGGTCGATCGCCTGCGCGCGACGGCGGGCTGGAACAATCCCACCGCGTGAGGCTGCGAGCACTGAGAGGGGCGACCACCGTCGCCGCGAACGAGGCGGACGCCATCCTTCAGGCCACCGATGAGCTGGTGCACGAGGTGATCGAGCGAAACGGCCTGCGCGTCGAGGACATGGTCTCCTGCCTCTTCACCTGCACCGACGACCTCGACGCGGAGTTCCCGGCGGTGGCGGCTCGGCGCATGGGGATGAGCAGCGTTCCCCTGTTGTGCACCAGTGAGATGCCGGTGCCCGGCTCGCTGCCGCGCGTGATCCGCCTGATGCTCCACGCCTACGCGGAGCCCGACAGCCGCCCCCAGCACGTCTACCTCCGCGACGCGGTGGCTCTGCGGCGCGACCTGGAGGGGGCGCAGTGAGCCCCGGGATCGAGTTCAACCGCCGCCTGGAGGCGATCCCGGCCTACCCCCGGGCCGGCTCCTACGAGCACGGCGGCGAACTGGTCAAGCTGGCCTCCAACGAGAGCCCCTTCGGCCCGCCGGCCGCGGTGGTGGCGGCCATCCACGGGCAGCTGGAGACACTCAACCGCTACCCCGACCCCGACAAGTCGGCGCTGCGTAAGGCGATCTCCGACCGCACCGGGATCGGGGCCGACCGGGTGACCGTGGGCAACGGCTCCTGCGAGATCCTGCTCGCCGCCGCCGACGCCCTGCTCGAGCCCGGCGCCGAGCTGGTCTACGCCTGGCCGTCGTTCTCTGTCTACCCGATGCTGGCCGCGCAGTCGGGCGCGACCGAGATCCGCGTGCCGCTCGACGCCGAGGGGCGCCACGACCTCGACGCCATGGCCCGCGAGGTCACCGCCGCCACTCGCCTGGTGCTGGTCTGCAACCCCAACAACCCGACGGCCACGGCGCTCCCGCCAGACCAGATCGCGGAGTTCGTGGCCGGCGTTCCCGACCATGTGGCCGTGATCCTCGACGAGGCCTACGTCGACTTCAACCTGCTCCAGGATCCCCACGACTCGCTGGAGCTGCTCAAGCGCCACTCCAACCTGATCGTGCTGCGCACCTTCTCCAAGATCTACGGCCTGTGCGGGCTCCGGGCCGGCTACGCGCTGGGGCCCGAGCGCTTCCGCCGCGCGATCGACCACGTGCGCCAGCCCTTCTCGGTCAACACCCTCGCCCAGGCCGCGGCGGCCGAGGCGCTGCGCCACACCGACGAGATCGCCCGGCGCGTCGAGGCCACGGTGATCGAGCGGGTGCACATGGAGTCCGAGCTGACCGAGCGCGGCCTGGAGTCCACCGAGAGCCAGGCCAACTTCTCCTGGGTGTCGCTGGGCGAGCGCGACGAGCACGAAGTGGTGGAGGGCCTGGCCGAGCGCGGGGTGATCGTGCGTGCCGGCTCGGCGCTGGGGGAGGAGGGACGGCTGCGGGTGACCTACGGCACGCGGGCCGAGAACGACGCGTTTCTAGCCGCGCTGGACGAGCTGCTGTAGGACCTGTCCGGTAACTCGACTCGGCCACGTCCTCGACGAAACGTCCCCATACGGGACGTTTCGTCGGGCACCCCCGCCGCGCGGGATCACGCTTTCGTGAAAGCCGTCCCTTCGTCGCCGGCGCTGGCCCAGTAGGTCGCCGCCATGTCCTCGTCGCCGTGGCCGGCGTCCTCGGCCTTCTCCATCTGCCGCGCCACCACTTCGGCGATCGGCACGGGCTGGTCGTGGCGCTCGGCGGCCTCCAGCACCAGCCCGGCGTCCTTGCGGGCCAGCGAAAGGGAGAAGCTCGGCTCAAACGAGCGCTCGATCATCGCGCCGCCCTTCGTCTGGGCGTAAGCGCAGTCCAGCGGACCGTCCTCGATCGTCTGTAGGAAGACGCGCGGGTCAACGTCGATCGACTCGGCGAAGGCCACCGTCTCGGCCATGCTCTCGGTCAGGGAAAGCAGCCAGGAGTTCAGCACCAGCTTGGCCCGGGTGCCGGCCCCCGCCTCGCCCAGCCACCGGGTGGAGGCGCCCACCGCCTCGAACACCGGCGCGCAGCGGTCGTGCTGGTCGTCGGGGCCCGAGGCCAGCACCTGCAGCTTGCCCTGCTCGGCGGGCGCCTTGGTGCCCAGCACGGGGGCGTCGACGAAGGGCACCGAGCGCTCCTCGG
>JBBJOH010000047.1:0-7531 GCA_037720995.1 Thermoleophilaceae bacterium | reverse complement strand
CGCATGGGCTTGACCGACTCGCGGGCGATGATGTGCGAGCCGATCGCCGCCTGGATCGCCACCTCGAACTGCTGGCGGGGGATCTGCTTCTGGAGCCGCTCGGCGATCACCCGTCCCGCGCTGTAGGCCTTGTCCTTGTGCACGACCAGCGACAGGGCGTCGACCTGATCGCCGGCCAGCAGGATGTCGAGCTTGACCAGCTCGGAGGGGCGCATCCCGATCACCTCGTAGTCGAGCGAGGCGTAGCCCTTCGTGCGGGATTTGAGGTGGTCGAAGAAGTCGAGCACCACCTCGGCCAGCGGCAGGTCATAGCGCAGCTGAACGCGCATCTCGGACAGAAACGACATGTCCACGTGGGTGCCCCGTCGCTCCTGGCACAGCTCCATGACCGCGCCGACCGCGGTCTTGGGGCACAGGATGGTGGCGCGGATGTAGGGCTCGCGGATCTCGGCGATCCGGTCGCGCTCGGGCATGTCCGAGGGTGAGTGGACCTCGGTCTCGGTGCCGTCGGTGAGCGTCACGTCGTATTCGACGGTCGGCGTGGTGGCCAGCAGGTCGACGTCGTACTCGCGCTCCAGGCGCTCGCGCACGATGTCCATGTGCAGCAGCCCGAGGAAGCCGCAGCGAAAGCCGAAGCCCAGGGCGTGGCTGGTCTCGGGCTCCCAGGTCAGGGCGGCGTCGTTCAGCGACAGCTTGTCGAGCGCGTCGCGCAGGTCCGAGAAGCGGTCGGTGTCCACCGGGAACAGCCCGCAGAAGACCATCGGCTTGACCTCCTGGTAGCCGGGCAGCGGCTCGGCGGCGGGGGCCTTGAGCGTGGTGATGGTGTCGCCCACGCGCAGCAGCGACACGTCCTTGATGCCCGTGATCACGTAGCCGACTTCGCCCGCCTCCAGCGCCGCGACCGGGGTCAGTGCCGGCCCGAAGAAGCCGATGTCGTCGATGTCGGCCTCGGTACGGGCCTGCATCGCGAGGATCGCGTCGCCCTTGGCGAGCCGGCCGTCGACCACGCGCACGTAGGCCACGACGCCACGGTACTGGTCGAACTCGGAGTCGAAGATCAACGCCCGGGCCGGGGCCTCGGTGTCGCCCGTGGGCGGCTCGACGCGGTTGACGACTGCCTCCAGCAGCTCGGGCACACCCTCTCCCGTCTTGGCCGACATGCGGATCATCTCCTCGGTCGGGTCGCCGATCAGCTCGGCGATCTCGCCGGCCACGCGCTCGGGCTCGGCGCCCGGGAGGTCGATCTTGTTCAGCGCGGGGATCAGCTCGAGGCCGGCGTCGACGGCAAGGTAGGTGTTGGCCACGGTCTGGGCCTCCACGCCCTGGGCCGCGTCCACGACCAGCAGCGCGCCGTCGCAGGCAGCCAGCGAGCGCGACACCTCGTAGGTGAAGTCGACGTGGCCGGGGGTGTCGATCAGGTTCAGGCGGTAGGCCACCCCGTCCAGGGCGGTGTAGTCCACGCGCACGGCCCGCGCCTTGATCGTGATCCCGCGCTCGCGCTCGAGGTCCATGGAGTCGAGCAGCTGGGGCCGCGAGTCACGCGAGGCGACCGCCCCCGTGGCCTCGAGAATCCGATCGGCCAGCGTCGACTTGCCGTGGTCGATGTGGGCGATGATCGAGAAGTTGCGGATGTTCTGGGCGGGAGCGGCCAAGGCCCGGCAAGGTTAGGCGGGCTGCCCATACTCCACCTCCAATGGTCCAGTTTCATTGGGGGCCGGACAGCTATCTCGCGCTGATGCGCCGAGAGGTGCCTGACTACGGACGCCTGCAGACAGACGTCATACAAGCCACAGGGGGGGTCATGGCGCGCACGATCCTCGAGCTGGGCACCGGCACGGGCGAGACCACCAGGCGCCTCCTCGCCGAACACCCGGAGGCCCACCTTCACGGGGTCGATTCGAGTCCAGAGATGCTCGCCGTCGCGCGCAGCGCGCTGGGGGACCACGACACTCGACTCGATCTCGCTCGCATCGAGGACCCGCTCCCAAGGGGCCCTTTCGGCCTCGCCGTATCTGCGCTCACTGTCCACCACCTCGACTCAGCGGACAAGGCCGCGCTGTTCACGCGGATCGCAGGCCAGCTCGAATGGCTCACGACGGCGGGCCTGACTGCGCGCGTCCACTGGGAGCGCGGAGACCTCGCCGTCCTCGTCGGGGACCGGGCGACAGCGAACTGACCGGCGGGCCAAGGGAGGGGGCGCCGCGCACGTGGCGCCGCCTCACCGGTCGGTGGAACCAGCACGCGCGGGTGCAACAATCAAGGACATGAGCGAAGCACCGCGCGATACGGGTGATGCGACGATGCAGGCAACGGTCACCTATACCGTGGTGATCAGCCCGGGAGAGGACGGCTGGTTCTTGGCCCAGGTTCCAGAGGTGCCGGAGGCGATCAGCCAGGGACGTTCCGTCGAGGAAGCAAGGAGCAACGTGTCGGAGGCGCTGTCGCTGGCGCTCGAGTGGCGCGCCGAGGAGGGAGAGAAGCTCCTCGAGCCCGGGGCTGTGACCGTTAGCCAGGTCACGGTCGGCCAGCCCTGACGCGCCGATGAAGCGCATCGAGCTGGAACGCTGGATGCGCTCCCACGGCGCGGAGGCCGTCCCGGGACGGAGTCGCGGCGGCCACGACGCGTGGCGGCATCCCGACACGGGCGCGAAGTCATTCGTGCCACGCCACCGGGAGATCGGCATCGGCGTCGCGCGGGCGATCTGCCGCCAGCTCGGCATACCGCCGATCTCCAAGCGCTGACATGCGAGAGGCCGTTAGCGCCATGGCCAGTGCAGGGCTGTTGATAGAACCTGGATGTGGCGCGCACGGACCGTCGCGCGCCCTCGACCAAGATGTCCAGCCAAGTCGCGCAAGCTCCGGAAGACCACCGCCTCCAGCACCGTTTCCTGGAGCTCCTCGGCCTGTGCGCGCTGGCGCTCGGCCAGCCGCTGTTCTCGCTGATCGGCAGCGCGCCCGAGTTCTTCTCGGCGCGCAAGATACCCGGCACCGCGGCGGTGGCGTTCGCCCTGGCGATCATCCTCGGCCTGCCGCTGGCCGCGCTGGTGGCCGAGTCGATCGCGCAGCGGGCGCGTTCGCGGTGGGGCGACCGGCTCCACGACATCCTGCGCGGGGCGCTGCTCTCGGCAATCGCCCTGGGTCTGCTCAAGGCGCTGGAGAAGGAGGCCACCCGGGCCACCGGAGTCGTCGTCTCGGGCTGGCTGCTGATCGTCGTGGCCGTCGTGTGCGGGGTCGCGGTGCTGGCGCTGCTGCGCCGGTCGCCGGTCTCGCGCTCGTTCGTGCGCTTCCTGGCGGTCGCCGCCCCGTTCGCCCTGTTCACGTTCTTGACCTCCGTTCCGATGAGCTCGACGGCCGCGCCCGGGGCCCCGCCGGCCCGGCATCCCGCTCCGATCGTGATGGTGGTGATGGACGAGCTGCCGACGACCTCGCTGCTCGCCTCGGGTCACAGAATCGACGCCAGGCGCTTGCCGAACTTCGCCCGCCTGGCCCGCGAGGGCACCTTCTATCCGAACATGACGACCGTGGCCGACCAGACGACGGCCGCGCTGCCGTCGCTTCTCAGCGGGCGACGCGGACCCCGGGACATTCAGGCTCCGGAGACGGGCGCCTGGCCGCAGAACCTGTTCACGCTGCTTCGCCGCGGGTACCGGCTGGACGCCCGCGAGCCGATCACCCGGCTCTGTCCCCCGGACGCGTGCCCGGATGAGCGCCGCTCGACCACCCAGGCGATGGGATCGCTTGCCTCCGAGACGTCGCACCTGGCGTACCTCAGCGTCGCCCCCCCGGACCTGGCGCCCCGTTCGCCGCTGATCGGGGGCGCCGACGAGCGTGACCCGGGTCGCGACATCGCGGAGTTCCTGGCCAAGGTGCGCCCTGAGCCCCGCCCGACATTGGACTTCATCCATGTGATGACGCCCCACCGGCCGTGGGGCCGGTTGCCCTCCGGGCGCAGCTACCCGGTGGCCGGCGACGGCGGGGTGCCCGAGAGCGTCCGCGAGACGCTCCGGCTCCCCGAGGATCGCCGGGTCGCGCTGCGCCTGTGGCGAGCCCACCTGCTGCAGGTGGGCTACGCGGACAGGCTGCTCGGCCGCGTGATCGCGCACCTCAAGCACACCGGCCTGTACGACCGCGCACTGGTGGTGGTCGCCGCCGACCACGGGGTCAGCTTCCGGCCGGGCGAGCCGCTGCGCGACGTGACCCCGGCGAACGTGGGCGATGTCGGCGCGGTGCCGCTGTTCATCAAGCAGCCCGGTGGCCGAAACCGGGGCACCGACCTCGCGCCCGCCCAGGGCATCGACGTGCTACCGACGATCCTCGAGGGCATCGGGGCCAAGGCACCGCGGGATCTGGACGGCGTCTCGCTCCTGGGCGCGGTGCCACGCAAGCGCCCCGTGCGGGTGCTGTCGACCAAGTCCACCTACGTGACGACCAGCCTTCAGGAGATCCTGCGCCGACGGACGCGAGTGCTCGAAATCCAGCGGCGCGAGGTGATAGAGGCGCCCGAGTGGCGACAGCGCTGCCGGGCGGCGGGCAGCGGCTGCTAGGACGCCCGGCGGCGGGGCAGCAGCGCCCGCAGCTGACGCGCCTCGGGCACCCGCAGCGCCCACACGGCCGCCCCATAGGCCGCCACGCCGGCCAAGACCCCGCCGCCCACGGAGGCCACCTGGGCGGGCAGCGACCGTCCGAGCAGGTCGTCGATCCCGTACCAGGCCCCGTAGGACACGCCGGCCAGCAGCGCCGCGGCCGCCAGCATCCGGACTGTCGCGGCCAGCATCCGGGCGCCCTCGATCCCGCCGAGCGCTCCCCGCAGGATCCAGCCCTGGGCGAGCGTCATCACCAGCGTCCCGGCCACGGTGCCGATCACGATCCCGGCGATGCCGAACGGCTTGTACAGCGCGAAGGCGACACTGGCGTTGACCACCATGTTCACGGCCGCGAGGCCGGTGGTGGCCCAGGGGCGCTGAAGGCTGAAGAAGGTGCGCGAGAACAGCAGGCTGATGCCCTGGAAAGGCAGTGAGATCGACCACCAGACCAGGGCGGTGGTCACCAGGTCGGTGGCCTGGGCGTCGAACTCGCCGCCCTCGTAGAGCAGCCGGGTGATCGGCTCGGCCAGCACCGCCATCAGCACTGCGCTGGGGATCAGCAGCAGGCTGATCTGGCGGACGCCGTTGCCCATCGTGGCCCGCAGGTCGTCGGTGGCCCCGCGGGCGGCCAGCTTGGCCAGCGTCGGGAACAGGATCGTGGCGATCGAGATCGAGAACAGGCCCTGGGGCAGCTGGTAGATGCGAAAGGCCTTGTCGATCGCCGCCGGCGCCTGCTCGGACACCAGCGTCCCGAACCGCAAGTTGACCAGCAGGCTCAGGTTGATCATCCCGAGCGCGATCGTGACCGGCAGCATCAGCTTGAGCACCTTGCGCACCTGGGGGTGGCGCCAGTCCAGGACCAGCGAGAAGTGTCCTCCGCGGCCCCTCAGCCACGGCAGCGGGAGCAGGAACTGGACGGCGGTGCCCACCAGCACCCCAATGGCGTAGGCGTACACGCGGTCCTGGCCGTCGAACAGCGGCGTGAGGCCGACCAGCGCGCCGATGATCACCATGTTCCAGGCGGTGGGCGCCAGCGCCGGGACGCTGAAGTGCTCGAACGAGTTGAGCATGCCGACGATCACACCCGATAGGGCGAGCATCAGCACGATCGGGAACATCAGCCGGGTCAGCCCGACGGTCAGGTCGCGCAGCGCCGGGTCGCCGCGGAAGCCGGGCGCGAACAGGGTCGTCAACAGGCTCGTCAGCGGGTCCGCGAAGATGATGAACAGCGCCGTAAGCGCGCCCAGGATCAAGGTGAGCAGGAAGAACAGGCTCGAAGCCACGTGGAAGGCCTCGCGTTTCTTGCCCTGCTCGAGCAGTTCGGTGAAGACCGGCACGAACGCGCCCTGCAGCGCGGAGTCCGCGAACAGCGCGCGCACCAGGTTGGGAACCTGGAAGGCGATCGTGAACGCGGACATCGCCCCGCTGACGCCGAAGTAGCGCGCCGCCACGATCTCGCGTACCAGCCCCAGGACGCGTGAGAGGCCGGTGGCGATGGAGAAGAAGGCGGTGCTGCGCGCGAGCCGGCCGCCGCGCTGGCTCGAGGTCTCCCCGGCCGGTTCGGGCCTCCCCTCAGAGGTCTGCGCAGGCACGGGGCGCTACACTACGCGGCCGCCGCGCGGGATCCGTCCCGAGCGGCTTCTCTCTGACATGGCCAACATCTCCTCACAGGTCAAGCGCAACCTGCGCACCGAGCGCGAGCGCACCGAGAACCGCCGTTACTCCTCGTCGGTGAAGACCTACTTCCGCCGCCTGGAGGTGGCCGCCGCGGCCGGGGACGCCACCGCCGCCGAAGCCGAGTATCGCGAGCTGTCCTCGCGCATCGACCGCGCGATTCGCACCGGCGTGTTTCACAAGAACACCGGCGCCCGCAAGAAGTCCCGCGCGGCTCGCCTGCGCGCCTCGGTCTAGCCGTCCCGGCCGGCTGTCGGCTCAAGCACCCTTCTCCGACAGGTCGCTCTGGCGCGGAAGCCGCCGCTGTCGCGGCGGCGCTGAGCGAAGCGTCAGGCGGCGGCCCGCGCCAGCGTCAGCGTGACGGCCGTCTCCTCGTCCAGCGTCCCACCGCCGCGGAGGTCGAGCTCGAGGTCGGCGAATCGGCAGAGCGCCCGCTCGACCGTGTCGCGGTCGGCCTTGCGAGCCAGGGCGATCGCCTTCTTGGCCCGCCAGGGCGGCATCTTCATCCGGGGGGCCATGTCCTTCTCCGACACGCCCGAGTCGATCATCGCCAGCACCCGGTGCACCTCGCGCAGGCGCCCCACCACCGGGTAGACGAAGCGGCTGGGGCTCTCGCGCAGGCCGAGCTCCTCGGCCAGCGCCAGCGTCGTGCGCAGATCCCCCGCCACCACCGCGTCAGCCAGGTCGTAGATCTTGGGCGGGGTCTCGCCCGCAGCCAGCTCCTCCACGTCCTCGGGCGTTATCTCGGTCGCCGGGTGCACGGCGAGGACCAGCTTCTCCAGCTCCCGGGCCAGCCGTTGCTGACTTGTACCCACCGTGTCGACCAGCTCCTTGGCCGCCTCCGAGCCGATGCGTACTCCCGCTTCGGCGGCCCGGGCGCTGACCCACCGGGGCATCTCCCACGGCTTGGGCGCCTCGTGCCCGCGGACCTCGCCTGCTGCCGCCTCCACCGCTTTGGCCAGGCCCTTCAGCGGCTTGCCCCGCACCAGCAGGATGAGCACGGTGTCGGGCGGCATGGCGCCCAGCGCCGCCACGAGCGGGCCGATGTCGGCCGCCTTCCAAGCCGAGACGTCCTCGGCGAGCAGATAGCGGGTGCCCGTGGCGAACGTCAACGCAGCGAGGGCGGCGACGAGGTCCTCCGGCGTCGCGCTGCGGGTGTCGAAGACCTCCAGTCCGCCCGGCCCGTGCTCGTCCTCGGCGCGGCGGCGCACGCGGATCCGCCACTCGTCGATCTTGGCGTCGTCCTCGCCGTGAATCAGGTAGACGGGCTTGAG
>JBBJOH010000046.1:0-7825 GCA_037720995.1 Thermoleophilaceae bacterium | reverse complement strand
GGCGAGTGGGTGATCAATGGCCACAAGTGGTTCACGTCGGGCTACAACGGCGCCGACGTGGCCATCGCCATGGTGATCACCGACCCCGAGGCGGCACCGCACAAGCGGGCGAGCATGATCCTCGTGCCCGTCGACACGCCTGGGTTCGAGGGCGTTCGACCCGTGCCGGTGATGGGCCACTCCGCCGGCCCGGGCCACTGGGAGGTGACCTACGAGGACGTGCGGGTACCCGAGGAGAACCTGCTCGGACCGCGCGGCGAGGGATTCAGCATCGCCCAGGCTCGGCTGGGCCCGGGACGCATCCACCACTGCATGCGGGCGATCGGCTCGGCCGAGCGCGCCTTCGAGCTGATGTGCGAGCGCGCCCACGAGCGCGAGGCCTTCGGCGGCAAGCTGGCCGACAAGCAGTTCATCCAGGACTTCGTGGCCAAGTCCCGCATGGAGATCGACTCCGCCCGTTGGATGGTTCTGCACGCGGCCTGGAAGATGGACACCGAGGGCAAGCGCGCCGCACGCCAGGACATCTCGATGATCAAGGTGATCGCCGCCCAGATGCACCAGGAGGTGCTGGACCGGGCCATGCAGGTGCACGGCGCCCTGGGCATGTCCGACGACACGCCGTTGGCCGGGCTGTGGCGTCAGGGCCGCTGGCTGAGGATCGCCGACGGTCCGGATGAGGTGCACAAGATGGTGATCGCCACGCGCGAGCTCAACCGCTTCAAGCCGCGAGCAGCGGGAGGAGCGCAGCCGGACGCCGTCCGGCGAGCACCGCAGCGAGAGAGTCTTGGAGGAGCGCGGCCGGACGCCGTCCGGCGAGCATCGCGCCCCCAGACTCCGGTGGGGGTCTGAGGATGGGAGCGGGAACCTCGGCATCGGGGCTCTCCGACGAGCAGTCGGACTTCGTCGCCGCGATCCGCGACTTCGCCGAGCGCGAGAGCTGGGAGGTGCCCGAGGACGATCACCACTCCGACGCCGTGGCCCAGAAGATGGCCGAGCTGGGCTGGTACGGGCTGCAGGTCCCCGAGGCCTACGGCGGCTCTGGCGGCTCGTTTCTGGACGCCTGCCTCTTCCTGGAGGAGACGGCCCGGGCCCAGATACCCATCGGCGCCTACGGGGTCACGTTGATCGTGGTCGGGGCGCTCAACCGCTTCGGAACCGAGCAGCAGAAGGCAGACCTGCTCGGCCGCGTCACCGAGGGCGGCACGCTGGCCATCGCCATGTCCGAGCCGGATGCGGGCTCCGACGTGGCGTCGCTGAAGTGCAGGGCCCGCCTTCAAGGGGGTGAGTGGGTGCTGTCCGGCGCGAAGATGTGGTGCTCCTACGCCCACAAGGCCAGCCACACCCTGATCGTCTGTCGCACCGGAGAGGGCTCCGAGCGCCACGAGGGGCTGTCGATGGTGTTCGTTCCCCACGACGCCGAGGGGTTCACGATCACGCCGATCGACACCATGGGCGGGCGCGAGACCACCGAGCTGCACCTCGATGACGTGCGCGTGCCCGAGGACGCCCTGCTGGGCACCGAGGGCGGCGGGTGGATCCAGCTCATGGCCGGCCTGAACTTCGAGCGCACGATCCTGGCCGCCACCTCGCTCGGTTTGGCCCAGAGGGCGTTCGACGACACGCTCGCCTACGTCAAGGAGCGCAAGCAGTTCGGGCGTCCGGTGGGCAGCTTCCAGGCTCTCCAGCACCGCCTGGCCGATCTGGCCACCGAGCTGGCCCAGGTGCGCCTGCTGGTTCGCTGGGTGGCCCGGCTGACCGACGAGGATCCCTCGCGGATGCTGCCCCAGGAAGCCTCGATGGCCAAGCTCGCGGCCACCGAGCTGGCGAAGAAGACCGCTCTGGAGGCCGTTCAGATGGCCGGCGGCTACGGCTACGCCACCGAATACCCGATGGAGCGTCACCTGCGCTCGGCGGTGGTGACCACGATCTACGGCGGCACGTCGGAGATCCAGCGAAACATCATCGCGAAGACGCTGGGGCTGTAGTCGCCGGTTGGAGGCCCTTCCGGGCTATTCTCGGAGCGTGATGGGGGTCAAGCCGGATGACCCGAGGGTCGATGACGCTTCGAGGCGCCTGGGCAGCGCCCGCGACGCGATGCTCGCGGTCACGCGCCTGCTCTCCGCCCACGGCGAGCAGGACGCCCCGGGTGCCGTCCGGGAGCGCCTGGTGGCCGAGGCGCGCGCCTTCTTCGGAGTCAGGCGAGCGGTTTTCCTGTCCGAGGAGGCCGACGGCCGGCTCACCGTCCTGGCCGCCAGCCCGGCGGCCCGTCTGCCGCGCGACAGGATCCTCACGGCGGAGTTCCCGCTGTTGCGCGGCCCCGTCGAAAGCGACGAGGTGGCGTTCGGCTCGGGCGAGGAGGCGGTGCGGCTGGACTCTGCCCTGGGAGCGGTCCACAGGCCGGTGCGCAGCGTGTTGGTGCTGCCGATTCGAATCGAGGGCGGCGGCAGCCACGCGCTGGTGCTGGGAGACGAGGAGGGCCGCAGCTTCGCCGAGGAGGAGATCGAGGCGGGGCGCGCGTTCGCGGCGGCCGCGTCGGCGAGCCTCGCCCAGCTGCGGATGGCGAGCGAGGGCGCGGCCCAGATCGCCCAGCAGGCCGCCCTCGCCCGCGCGGCCAAGTCGCTCAACGAGAGCCTGGACCTCAACCGGGTGCTGATGCGGATCTGTCAGGAGGCCGCCAGCATCCTGAACGGCGACAACGCGGTGGTCTACCGCGGCAACCGGACCGAAGGCGTGGTGGTGGAGGCCACCTTTGGCCTGCCCCCGGAGGTGATCGGCTACTGGATGGAGCCCGGCAGCGGGATGGCCGGGAAGGTGGCCCAGCAGGGCCGCTCACTGCTGACCAACGACTATCAGGGGCTGCCCATGCGGCCGGAGTCCGCGCTGTTCGGTCGCGTGCGCAGCTGTCTGGCGGTGCCCTTGCGCTGGGACGACGAGCTGCGCGGCGTGCTGGCCGTGGGCTACTACCGCGACCACCGCGTGACCGACGAGCAGCTCAAGCTGCTGGAGGCCTTCGGGGAGCTGGCCGCAGCGGCCTCGCGCAACGCCAGCGCCCACGCCGGCCTGGCCGTGGCCGCCCGCACCGACGGTCTGACGGGTTGCCTGAACCACGTGGCCATGCACGAGGCGCTGAGGCGCGAGATCGTGCGTTGCGAGCGCACGGGTCATCGCCTGTCGCTGGTGCTGGCGGACATGGACGACTTCAAGCAGGTCAACGAGGAGCACGGCCACCTCGTCGGCGACGAGGTGCTGCGGCGAGTGGGCAGCGCGCTGCGCCAGGCGGTGCGCCCCTATGACCTCGTGGCCCGCTACGGCGGCGACGAGTTCGCGATCGTGACGATCGGCGCCGACGAGGCGGAGGCGGCGGTGGTCGCGGGCCGGGCCCTCGCCGGCGTGCGCGGGTCGCTGGACGAGCTGAGCGAGGCGCCGGGGGCCAGCGGGGCCAGCGCCGGGGTCGCCGAGTGGACGCCCGGCGAGAGCGGCACCAGCTTGATAGACCGCGCCGATCGCGCCCTGCTCTACGGCAAGCAGGAGGGCGTCCGCGGACAGGTCAGCTCGATGGGGGAGATTCCCGAGGGCTACCGCCCGGGACCGTCCCGGCGCCACGAGCAGCGACCCGTCGAGCCGCCGCGAGCCGCCGCCGCCGATCAAGGGTCCGACGTCGGAAGCGACCAGACCGAGCGGCTGCGAACGCGCACGCGCCAGCTGGCCCTGGCCAATGCCCTGGGCACCCGCCTGGCGGGCATGACCGAGACCGACGCGATCCTCGACGCCGCGGTGGACGAGCTGCACCGGGCCTTCGGCTACCACATGTGCGTAATCGTCCGGGTCCGCGAGGACGGCTACGTGGAGAGCGTGGCCGGCCGCGGCGATCCCTACGTGCGGCTGGGCGAGGAGCGCTGGTACGGGCCGCGCGAGGCGGGGCTGATCGGACGCTGCCTGCGCGAGCGCGGCCCGGTGCTCGAGAACGACGGCCGTGGTCACGGCCCCGACGCCATTCCCCAGACCCTCGGCGTGCACGCCGAGCTGGTCGTGCCGCTGTGGGTGGGAGACTCCCTCTACGGGGCGATCGACATCGAGGAGACATCCGCCGGCGCCTTCGACGAGGACGACGTGCGCCTGGTCCAGACGGTGGCCGACCAGGTGGGCGCTGCGCTTCGCTCCGCCGCCCTCTACATGCGGCTGGACAGCGCGTACGTGGGGACCGTGCAGGCGCTGGCCGGCGCGCTGGAGACCAAGGACTCCTACACCGCCGGCCACTCGCGCGCCGTGGTGGAGCGCGCCCACGCCGTCGGGAGCCGGCTGGGCCTGGGCGATCCCGACCTGCGCAACCTGCGCTTCGCGGCGATATTCCACGACATCGGCAAGATCGCCGTCCCCGACGACCTGCTGGCCAAGGCGGGGCCGCTGACCGTCGAGGAACGCGCGGAGATCCAGGCCCACACGGTGGCCGGCGAGCGCATCCTGTCCTCGGTCGAGTTCCTGGCCCAGGTGCTTCCCCTGGTCCGCCACGAGCACGAGCGGTGGGATGGCCGCGGCTACCCGGATGGCCTGGTGGGCGAGTCGATTCCGCTGGGGGCGCGGATCGTGCTGGCCTGCGACGCCTACGACGCCATGACCAGCGACCGCCCCTACCGCCCCGCGATGTCGGGCGCCCAGGCCCGCGCGGAGCTGCTCGCCGGGGCCGGCTCGCAGTTCGACGAGCGCGTGGTGGCGGCCCTCCTCCAGGAGCTCGACGAGCCATCGGGGTAGACCCGCGGCGGGGGCTGCGCTCCTGCGCTCAGCCGGCGGCCAGCGCCGCCAAGTAGTCGGTCCAGCTGCGCTCTATCGAGGCTATCGGGCGCTCGAAGGCGTCCTCCAGCACGCGCGTGGCCGCGGTGGCGTTGCGGCTGCGGGCCAGCTCGACGCACGCCCCCCCGCCCGCCTCGGCTTCCAGCAGCCCGAAGACCGTGCCGCCGAGAATCAGCCCGTCTCGGGCGCCGGGCGGGAAGGCGGGCCGCGCCCCCTCTCGCAGCCGGCGCGCCACGGCCGCTCGCATGTGGGGCACCTGGCCGGCGAAGTGGGTGGCCCCGCCCTCGGCGAGCCAGGCCAACTGCACGTAGCGGCGGAAGGTGCCCGGCGTGAAGGGAGGCGGCAGGGCGGGGTTGGCCGAGCCGATCACCAGGTGGGCGAGCTCGTGCCGGGGCGAGAGCGCGAGCGCCTCATGCGATCCGGGCACTCCGGACGCCCGTTGCTCGAGCGCGGCGGGCGCCAGCACGTGGATCTCGTGCCGGCCGAAGAAGCCCGCGAAGTAGCGCCGGCCCGCGGGAGCAGAGACCAGGCGCAGGAGCGGCAGCCACGGGTGCGCCAGCGACAGCATCAGCGGTCGCGGGTGGATGACCACGGCCAGCTCCCCGGGCACCGGTTCGAACAGAGCCTCGAGTTGGGAGCGGAAGTGCTCCAGATCCTCGAGTACCAGCTCGGCCGCGCGGGCCTGGGCCGACTCATGGCGGGCCACAAGGGACAGGCTGGAAGTCTCGACCCACGGCACGGCGCGCGGGAGGTTGTCACGGTCCGAGGCTGACCGGGCGCACCGGGCCACTGCCCTGCGCGCCCGGCTGGGCCTGAGGCGCTGTCAGGCCAAGACGGGAACGGCGTCCGAGGCGATCGCCTCGATCTGCGCGGCCGCCCGCTCGAACTCGTCGTCCGAGAGCACCGGCGTGCCCTCGAAGGGCAGGTCACGGTGAAGCTCGATCCACGAGCGGCAGCCCTGGTACTCGGGGCGGACCTTGATCGTCACCGGGCGCGGTATGCGGTAGGTGCGCAGCAGGATCACGTGCATCGGGTGGCGGCGCTTCCACTCCAGCCGCTTCTCCGCGTAGTCGGTGGTCCAGATGTAGTAGGGCGACAGGGCGTCGACCGCGCGCGGATCGGTGATCAGGTAGCTGGCCGCCACCTCGGCCCACGCGCGGATGCGCACGCGGTCGGGCTGTGGGATGCCGCCGTCCTCGAGCAGCGCCTGGACGGGCGGTTCGACGTCAGGCCAAACGCCCTCCTCGAGGGCTCGGCCCAGCTCGGGCAGGTGGGAGTCGCGAACCAGGTCGTTGCGCTGGTGATCGAACGTCGGATACAGGAAGAACCGGTCGTGCTCGATCTCGAAGTGCTTGTTCTCCTCCCGGATCCCGCCCTTGCGCAGGGTGAGCAGCTGCTCACCCTCTGCGAGTGCGCGCACGGTCACGGCCCATTCCTTGAAAGCGACTGGCATAGAAAGAAAACCTCCGGCCCGTGCCCGGAATTTTGCTCAGTGCTGGGGCGGCACGGGGCTGACCACTATGCAGAAGTGCACGCGTTATTTCAAGCCGGATTTCGTGCGGATCGCCTCGATCACCGCTGCGAAATCCTCGCTTCCGTGGCCTCCGGCGCCGGCCTCGCCGTACAGCCCCTCGGCGCTGGCCGCGACCGGGGCCTTCAGACCCAGCGACTCGCTCTCTGCCAGGAAATAGCGGACATCCTTGAGCATGTGGTCGAGCTTGAACAGGGCCTCGTAGTCGCGCTCGATCATCGGTTCGGCCTTGAGCTTTCGCATCGTGGAGTCCCCGGAGCCCGACCCGACCACCTGCATCGCCTTTGCCGTATCCAGGCCGGCTTGCTCGGCCAGCGCGATCCCCTCGCCCAGCGCGGCGGCGTTGACCGCGGCCAGCGTGTTGTTGATCAGCTTGACCATCGAGCCGTGGCCCTGCGGGCCCATGTGCAGCACCAGCTCGCCCATGGCCTCGAACAGCGGCGCCGCTCGCTCGAAGGCCTCGGACGGCCCGCCGGCCATGATCGTCAGCGTGCCGTCCTCGGCCTTGGGCCGCGAGCCGGTCACGGGGGCGTCGAGGAAGGCGATGCCGCGCGCTGAGAGGCGCTCGGCGATCGAGCGGCTGGCCGAAGGGGCGATCGTGGACATGTCGATGGCCAGGCCGCCGTCGGCCAGTCCCTCGGCGGCGCCGCCGGGGCCCAGCAGGACCTCCTCGACCTCGGGCACGTCGGGCACCATTGAGATCGCGACGCCGGCGGCCGCGGCGGCTCGGGCCGGGCTGTCGGCCACGGTCACGTTGTCGAACTGCTCGGCGAGCGCCTCGGCCTTCTCGCGCGTGCGGTTGTAGGCCACCACCTCGATGCCGGCCCGGGCCAGGTTGGCGGCCATGGGGGCACCCATGATCCCCAGGCCGAGGAAGGCCACGCTCTCGGGGCGGTCTCTCATCCCGGGAGGTACTCCACCACAACTCCGACCGCCTCGTAGACCGGGGCCGCCCGCCGGTCGGCCGTCAGAAGGTGGGCGCCGTTCCTCTGGGCCGTAGCAGCGATCAGAGCGTCGTAGAGGGCCCCACCTCGGACTCCTGAGCTGACCGCCCCTGCGAGCGCCGCGCGCGCCTGGGTGCCGTCGAGCGTCAGCCACTCGGTCGGAAAGTTGAGCTCGAGCGCTTCGAGTACCCGGGTGGCGGCTATCCGGCGGCCCTCGGGCATGCGGCTGAGCGCCGAGGATGACTCGTAAGCCACGTGGGCCACCAGGCCGGTCTCCGACCCGGCGAGTGCATCACGTGCGGGACCGTGGGCGACGTGCCAGGGCGCGATCGCGGCTATCACAACGCTCGAGTCAGGGGCGATCACCGCCGAACGCGGTCGATCGCGTCGCTGGTCTCCTCGACGGTCATGGGCGTCATCCCCTGGTCGGTGACGATCACGTGGAAGCCGTCCTGTTCAGCCACGTGGGCAGGCACGTCGGCGACGGTGAGCTCCAGGCGGCCGTTTAGGGCCACCATCTCGACCTCGGCGGGCCCGCTGAGCCCGAGCTCCTCGCGAAGGC
>JBBJOH010000045.1:0-7965 GCA_037720995.1 Thermoleophilaceae bacterium | reverse complement strand
GTCGTTCTCCAACCGCGTGGCCAGGTGGGCCGGCGGACGGCCGGCCAGGCGCCGAAGCGGGCCCGGGTCAAGCCCGGCCGGCGCGGGAGCCTCCCCGCCTGCGCGCATCCGGTCGAGCTGGGCGTAGACGGCGCCGGTGGAGAGCCCCTCGGTGTCCGGGACTAGGACGACGGCCATCGGGTCAAGTTCGACCGGCTCCACGCGCTCGCCCGCTCCCGAGACCACCGCGTGGCCGGGGGCCAGCTGGCTGGGGACGTCGCTTCCCAGGTCGCGGGCCAGCTCGTGGAGGGCCCGGCGGTCCAGCGGCTCCCCGGCCAGGGCGTTGGCGGCGCGCAGGACGGCGGCGGCGTCGGCGCTGCCCCCACCCAGGCCGGCGGCCACGGGTATCCGCTTGACGATCCTCACCCGCAAGGGGGGTATCACCTCCGCCCCGGCGGCCGCGCGCAGGGCGCGTACCGCCCGGCCGGCCAGGTTGTCGCCCTCCACGCCGGGACAGACCACCTCGTCGCGGGCCGCCTCGGCCACCGTGACCTCGTCGGCCAGCGCGATGCGTGCGAACAGCGAGCACAGCGGATGCAGGCCGCCGGGACCGGGCTCGCCCACGCGGAGCACCAGGTTGACCTTGGCGGGTGCCGTCTCGGTGATGGTCATGGCGGGCTCCCGCTCGGGCGAAGCGCGACGAGGTCCTCCTCGCCGATCAGCTCGGCCAGGGCCCGGAACCCGTCGGGGCTCAGGCGCTCGGCGCGGGCGTCGGCCGGCTGGCCGAGCTCGGCGAGCGCCGACCGGATCCGGTCGCGGATGCCGGCCGGGGCGCCCGGGGCCAGGGCCAGCGACCCCGCCAGTGCCTTGCGCCGATGGGCGAACGCTGCGTGCACGAGCGCAGAGAGGGCAGGCGAGGCCGCGGGACCGGTCCGCGTGATCGCGACGAGGGCGGACTCGACGTTGGGCGCAGGATGAAAGACCGTCCGCGGCACCCGGCGCAGGAAGCTGACGTCGCCGGCCAGCTGTGCGAGCACCGAGGTGGCCCCGTAGACCTTCGACCCGGGCGAGGCCGCCAACCGGCCGGCAACCTCGCGCTGGACCATGGCCACCCAGCGCGTGGCCGCGGGCAGCTCCTCCAGCGTGCGCAGGAGCACCTTGGCCGCGACCCCGTAGGGCAGGTTGGCCACGACCTTCGTCGGGGGCGGGTCGAGTGCCTCCAGATCGATCCGCACGGCGTCGGCCAGATGCAGCGTCGCGTTGGCGAAGGGCTCCAGCGCCTCGCGCAGGGGCTCCTCGAGCTTGGGATCGATCTCCACCACGTGCAGGTGGCCGACGCGGGGGGCCAGGTGCTCGGACAGGACCCCCAGCCCTCCGCCGACCTCCAGCACCACGTCGCAGGGGCCCAGGTCCGCCGCCCGGGCGATCACCCCCAGGACGTTGTCATCGATCAGGAAGCTCTGGCCCAGCTCGCGGTTGGGGCGTACGCCGAACCGGCGCAGGCGGTTGAGGCTGGCCTGGCGCGGCAGCCCGCCCGGCGCGCTCACCACCGAAACAGGCGTCGGGCGTTCTCCTCCACCACGCGCTCGAGCTCCGCGTAGGTCACCCCGCGCAGGCCGGCCACGAGCTCGGCGGTCTTGACCACGTTGGCCGACTCGTTGGGCTTGCCGCGCACCGGCTGCGGGCTCAGGTAGGGCGCATCGGTCTCCACCAGGAGGCGATCGGCCGGCAGCTCGCGGGCCGCGTCCTGCAGGTCCTGGTTCTTGGGATAGGTCACGTTTCCGGCGAACGAGCAGTAGTAGCCGCGCTCGACGCACTCGGCGGCGCGGTCGGGCGCAGAGAAGCAGTGCAGGATGACGGTCAGCGAAGCGGCGCGCTCGGCCAGGATCGCGAACGTGTCCTCCTCGGCCGCCCGGGTGTGGATGACCACCGGCAGCCCCGTCCGCTCGGCGATGTCCAGCTGGGCCTCGAACGCATTGCGCTGATCGTCGCGGGGGGCGTGGTCGCGAAAGTAGTCCAGCCCGGTCTCGCCGATCGCGCGCACGAGCGGGTCCGCCGCTGCGCGCTCGATCTCCTCGGCCCCGGCCGGGCCGAAGCCCCCGGCCTCGTGCGGATGGCGCCCCGCCACCACGACGACCTCCTCGTGCGCGCGCGCCGTGGCCAGCGCCGCCTGGGTGGTGGGGCCGTCCATGCCGATCGTGGCCAGGCGGGTGACCCCCGCGGCCACCGCTCGCTGCACGAGGTCCGAGTCGGAGTCCCGGCAGGAGCCGAGGTGGCAGTGGGTGTCGACCATGTCCCGGGCGCCGCCTACGCGGCCTCGACCGGAGGCTCGATCCTCGGAAACAGCTGCCCGAGCTCGCTTACCGGCGTGCCGCCCCGGTGGGCCCCAAGGCGGGCGCAGTGAAGCGACCGGTCCTCGCTGCCCAGCGCGGTCAGCAGGCGCTCGGCGGTGTCGGGCATCCACGGCAGCACCAGCACGCTGACCACCCGCAGGCCCTCCGCCACGCCGTACAGGATCTGGTCCAGTCCGGCCTCGGTGCCCTCCTGCTTGGCCAGCTTCCACGGCTCGTGGTCCTGCACGAAGCGGTTGAGCGCTCGCACGCGCCGCCAGATCTGCTCCAGCGCCGCGCTGACCTCGACCCGGTCCAGGCAGGAGGCCACGCTCTCGGCCAGGCCCTCGAACGCCTCGCCCAGCTCGGCGGGCGGGTCGGCCTGCGGGATGCGACCGTCGCGGTAGCGGCCGATCATGGCCAGCGTGCGGCTGGCCAGGTTGCCGTACTCGTTGGCCAGCTCGGTGGTGTAGCGCTTCTCGAAGCCTTCGGGCGAGATCGATCCGTCCTGGCCGAAAGCCACTTCGCGCAACAGGTAGTAGCGCAGGGCATCGGTGCCGTAGACGTCCATGACCTCGAACGGATCGAGCACGTTGCCCAGCGACTTGGACATCTTGTGCTCGTCCATCAGGAGGTAGCCGTGGCTGAAGACCCGCCGGGGGAGCTCGAGGCCGGCGGCCATCAGCAGCGCCGGCCAGAACACGGCGTGGAACTTGAGGATGTCCTTGGCGATCAGGTGCACCGAGGCCGGCCAGTAGCGCTCGGTCAAGTCCTCTCCCTCCCGGGCGTAGGACAGAGCGGAGTAGTAGTTGAAGAGCGCGTCCACCCATACGTAGACGACCTGCTCGGGATCCCACGGGACCGGGACGCCCCAGGAGATGCGGGCTCGGCTGAGCGAGAAGTCGCGCAGACCGCTCTTGATGAAGGCCAGCGCCTCGTTGTGGCGCTCGGGGGGGCCCACGAACTCGGGTTGCTCGGCGTACAGCTGCTCGAGCTTCTCCTGGAAGGCCGAGAGGCGGAAGAACCAGTTGTCCTCCTTCTCCTTCTCCAGCACGATCAGGTGGATCGCGCAGCGATCGCCCTCCAGCAGCTCGGCGTCGGTCTTGAAGTCGGCGCAGCGCGGGCAGTACCAGCCTTCGTAGGTGCCCTCATAGACGAAGCCGTTGTCCTTGAGCCGGGTGACCACCTCGGCCACCACGGCGCCGTGCTCGGGGTCGCTGGTGCGGATGAAGAAGTCGTTGGTGGCGTTCACGCGCTCGGCGACCCGCCGGAAGCGCTCGGCGTTCTTGTCGGCCAGCTCGCGCGGGGTGACGCCCTGGCGCTCGGCCGCCTGGGCGACCGGCTCGCCGTGCTCGTCGGTGCCGGTGAGGAAGAAGACATCCTCCCCGCGCTGTCGCATGTGGCGGGCCAGCACGTCGGCGGCGACCGTGGTGTAGACGTGCCCCAGGTGGGGCTCGCCGTTGACGTAGTAGATGGGCGTGGTCAGGTAGTAGGACACGACTGGCAGCCAGGGGCTTCGACGGTCGGCGCGTGCCGGTCGAGGGCCGGCGCCCCGTCGATGCTACTTGCGTGCGCTGCGCGTCAGCAGAGGCCGCACCAGCGCGCGCAGGTCCAGCGTTCCTCGGGCGCTCGTCGACTTCCCGCCCCCCGGTCGCCCCAGGCAAGCGGCTGCCGCCAGCAGCCCGAGGCAGGCGAGCGCCCATCCCAGATCGGGACCGGAGCTCGAACCGCTCGCCCGGGGCTCGGCCGCCTGCGGGCTGGGCTGGGAGGGCGCCGGGTGGGGCAGTGAAGCGGCCCGGGGGCCGGCCTCCGGCACGCGCGCCCCCTCTGCGCCACGCGCCCCCTGCGATCCACGCGCCCGCAGGCGCGCCGTGGGAACCAGCGGGCGGACCGCCACCGGCGCCCCCGGCGGTCGCACGAGCGCCGGACGGCCGGCGTGGCGGCCGGCGGGGACGCGCACGCGGCGAGCGACCGGCACGCGCAGGGGGCGAAAGGCGGGCACCCGGGCGCGACCGGGAACCCGGACGCGCCCGGGCGCTCGCACGGGCTTGGGCGCCACCGCCACCGGTCGCGGGACCGTGACGGGCACCGGCGCGCCCCGCGGGGCCTCCCGGGGCGTGGTGGGTGGTGGGGGCAGGAAGTCCATCGGGTCGTGGTAGGCGTGGCGGCTCCCCGCCTCTCGCACGCCGAAGTGCAGGTGGGGTGCGGTCGCCGATCGCCTGCCGCTGGTGCCCACCGCACCGACCCGCTGGCCGCCCGCCACGCGCTGGCCCTCCCGCACCAACGCGGAGGAGAGGTGCAGGTAGGAGGTGTCGTAGCGCCCGTCGGCCGTGCGCACCGAGACGGTCAGCCCCGAGTTGCCCGCGACGCCCGCGAAGCGCACCGTGCCGGGCGTGGCGGCAACGACCTCGGCCCCTGCCTCCCCGGCGATGTCTATCCCGCGGTGCTGGGCGCCCGCGTAGGGGTCGCTTCCGTTGCGATACGCCGTGATCAGCTCGCCCCGCAGCGGCCACTGCCACCCCTCGGCGGCCGTGGCGACACCGGGCAGGCAGGCCAGCAGGACCAGGGACAGGATCGCGGCGCGGAATGGCATGCGGCGAAGCTAGACCCGGCGCGCCGGGTCGTGGGCCAAGCCGTGCGAGACCGTGACCGACCGGTGAGAAGCGTGACGATCAGCGCCGTAGCGTCACCCACGGAGACCGAGGCGTCACCCGGTCAACGCGCGATACAGCTCGTTGGCGCCGGCACCGGTGAGCTCGGCGACCGCCGCGGCCGCCGGACGCGGCTTGGCTCCCGCCTCGACCAGGCGCCGCAGCTGCTCGAGTCCCTCGGGGTCGCCTGCCCCGACCGCCTCCTCGGTCGCCGGACCGATGACCAGGACCACCTCCCCTTTTAGAGGAGCGTCGGAGAAGCGGTCGGCCAGCTCGCGCGCCGTTCCGCGCGCCACCTCCTCGTGCGCCTTGGTCAGCTCCCGGCAGACGGCCACCCCGCGACCGGCGTCCAGCTCGGCGAGCAGGGCCAGTGTGGCCGGGGTGCGGCGCGGCGACTCGAAGGCGACCAGCGTCCCGCCGGGCTCGGCCAGCACCCGGCGAAGCTCGCCTTTCTTGCGCGGCAGAAAGCCCGCGAAGCGCCAGCGGTCGGCCGGAAGCGCCGAGGCCACGAGCGCCGCCAGCACGGCGGAGGGCCCCGGCAGCACCTCCACACCGATGCCCGCGGCGGCGCAGGCGCGGACGAGCAGGTAGCCGGGGTCGGAGACCAGGGGCATGCCCGCGTCAGAGACCAGGGCGACGGTGTCCCCCTCCTGCATCCGCTCCACGAGCTCCGCCGACCGGCGCTCCTCGTTGTGCTCGTGGTAGCTCACCAGACGCGCCTTGACGCCGTAACGGTCGAGCAGAGTACGGGTGCGGCGGGTGTCCTCGCAGGCCACCACGTCGGCCTCACGCAGAGCGGAGAGCACCCGAAGCGTCACGTCCTCCAGGTTGCCGATCGGGGTCGGGCACACCACGAGGGACATCAGCCGAGCTCATCCATCGCCAGCAGGGCCGCGCCGAGCATGCCCGCCTCCTCGCCGAAGCGAGCCGGCACGACCCGCACCGCCGCGGCCACGGGCGGCAGCGCCCGCGCCGCCACCACCCTGCGCGCCGGCTCGAGCAGCAGATCTCCGGCGGCCACGGCCCCGCCGCCGATCACCACGACCTCGGGGTCCAGCGCGTTGACCAGGCCGGTCAGCCCTGCCCCCAGCCGCTCGCCGACCTCGGCCAGGACCGCGAGGGCCTGCTCGTCGCCCGCGTGCGCGAGCTCGGTGACGGCGACTCCCAGCAGCGCTCCGGCGTCGGCCAGGCGGCGCCCGAGCACCGAGTCGGGCTGCGCGCGCGCCACCCGCTCGGCGGCCACGCCGATCGCCCGGCCCGAGGCCAGCGCCTCCAGGCACCCGCGGCCCGGACAGGCGCCCGGGCAGTCCGCCCCGTCGTGGTCGACCACCACGTGGCCGATCTCGCCCGCGAAGCCGTGCGCGCCCCGGTAGAGCCGGCCGTCGAGCACCAGCGCGCCCCCGATCCCCGTACCCAGCGCGACCAGGACGGCGTGATCGCAGCCGCGGGCCGCGCCCAGGCGGTGCTCGGCCAGCGCGGCGACGTTCGCGTCGTTGTCGACCACCACAGCCATGCCCAGGCGGTCGGCCATGGCCGCGCGGAAGCCCACATCGTCCAGGGCCAGGTGGTTCGACCAGCGCGAGACGCCGGTCTCCCACTCGACCAGCGACGGTAGGCCGAAGCCCACCGCTTCGACGTCGGGAGCCGCCGCCCGGACCTCCTGAACCGCATCCGCGATCACGTCGAGGGCGCTGTCGGGGCCCGACTCCTGCCAGGTGCGGCGCACCCGGTGATGAACCCCCAGCTCGTCGTCGACCACGCCGCCGAGCAGCTTGGTGCCCCCGGCGTCGATCCCGATCACGCGCCCAGACGACATTGCCGGACGATATACAGAGGGCCGTGAGCGACTCAGGCCAGCAGGGGGATCGCCCCGAGTACAAGGTCTACCGCTCGCGCCGCGGGCTGGGCGGCGGAGGCGGCGCGTCAGGGCTCGAGGCCCTGCGCGAGCGAGTGCGCCCGGACAAGGATCCCGACCACGGCCCGGCTCCCGGGCGCCGGCGGGGCGGGCTCACGCCCGGCCGGGTCTTCAAGTGGATCGCCCTGGCCGTGATGGCCTGGCTGCTCTTCTCGTTCCTGGTCTTCATCGTCAGCGCCCAGACCCAGACCGGAGTGTCCGACAACGCGAAGGAGGCCCTCTCGGGCGGGGGCAACAGCCTGATGACCGGCAGCAACATCCTGGTGCTGGGCTCCGACAGCCGCGCCGGCGCCTCGATCGACAAGAGCCAGGCGGGACCGGGCCGGGCCGACAGCATCCTGGTGCTGCACGCCGCCTTCGGAAGCGTGCGCAAGCTCTCCATCCCGCGCGACTCGCTGGCCCGGATCCCGGGCCACGACGCCCAGAAGATCAACGCGGCCTACGCCCTGGGCGGCACCGCCCTGATGGTCGACACGGTCGAGTCCTTTCTGGGCAACGACATCCGGGTCAACCACGTGGTGGAGGTCGACTTCCAGGACTTTCCCGACCTGATCGACGCCCTGGGCGGGGTCACGGTGGAGAACAAGACGCGTATCTGCGCGCCCGAGTTCGACAACTTCTACAAGGGCTTCAACCTGGGCAAGGGCGAGCAGAAGCTCGACGGGCGCAAGGCACTGGGCTTTGCCCGCGTACGCAAGAACCCCTGCGCTCCGGGCGAGAACGACCTGGACCGGGCGGCCCGCCAGCAGCAGGTCGTCTCGGGCATGCGCGGCAGCCTGCTCTCGCCGGTGTCCTTCGTTCGCCTGCCCGCGATCTCCTGGCGGGCGCCCAAGGCGATCAAGTCAGACATGCACGGCCCCGGCCTGCTGGGGCTGTTCACGGACCTGGTGACGGGCAACTCGGACCAGACCAACGTGCTCAAGCCGTCGTGCCTGGGCTGCGGGCCCGGCGGGAGCCTGGTGGTCTCCGACGAGGAGAAGCGGGCTTCGGTGAAGCGGCTGGAGGGGCGGTGAGCCGGGTCAGCCGTCGGACTTGGCCGGCGTCTTGGCCGCGCCGTCCGAGGACGACTTCGAGCCGGACTTCTCCGATG
>JBBJOH010000044.1:0-8044 GCA_037720995.1 Thermoleophilaceae bacterium | reverse complement strand
CCGCCGCCGCGACCACGGCGGGCTGATCTTCATCGACCTGCGCGACCGCGAGGGCCTGCTGCAGCTGGTCTTTCGCCCCGACGAGGCGCCGGAGGCCCACGCCGCCGCCCACCGGCTGCGCCCCGAGCACGTGGTCTCGGCCACGGGCACGTTGATCGAGCGCGAGGAGGGGGCGATCAACCCGGATCTGCCCACGGGCCAGGTGGAGCTCGACGTGGCCGATCTCGACCTGCTGGCCACCGCCGAGACGCCGCCGTTCGAGATCGACGAGGACAACCCGGTGGCCGAGGAGCTGAGGCTGCGGTACCGCTACCTGGACCTGCGCCGCGAGCACATGGCCTCGGCCATCGTGCTGCGCCACCGGGTCGTGGCGGGCATCCGGCGCCACCTCGAGGAGCGAGGCTTTCTCGATATCGAGACGCCGGTGCTCACGCGTTCCACGCCCGAGGGCGCGCGCGACTTCCTCGTGCCCAGCCGGGTGGCCCCCGGCTCGGTCTATGCGCTGCCCCAGTCGCCCCAGATCTTCAAGCAGCTGCTGATGATCGGCGGCTTCGAGCGCTACTACCAGATCGCCCGCTGCTTCCGCGACGAGTCCTCCCGCGCCGACCGCCTGCCCGAGTTCACCCAGCTCGACGTGGAGCTGTCCTTCGTCGAGGAGGAGGACGTGATCGCCACGGTCGATCCCATGATGCGCGAGGTGCTGGCCACCGGCGGCGTGACGGTCCCCGATCCGATCGAGCGGATGGGCTATGACGAGGCGCTGCTGCGCTACGGCACCGACCGCCCCGACCGGCGCATCCCGATCGAGATCGCCGACCTCGGCGACGTGTTCGCCTCCTCGGAGTTCAAGGTCTTCAGCGGCGTGCTGTCCTCGGGTGGCGTGGTGCGGGGGTTTGCGGCCCCAGGCGAGCGGGAGGAGCGCAGCCGGACGGCGTCCGGCGAGCACCGCACCGAGAACCTCTTTCCCCGGCGGCGCTTCGACGAGCTGACCGAGCGCGCCCAGCGCTTCGGGGCCAAGGGGCTGGTGTGGGGGGTGGTCGAGTCCGGCGGTTGGCGCTCGCCGGTGGCCAAGTTCCTGAGCGAGGCCGAGATCGCCGGTCTGATCGATGCGACGGGAGCACGGGAGGGCGACGCCATCCTGGTGGTGGCCGACACCGCCCCCACGGCGGCCCGGGTGCTCGGTGACCTGCGCCTGCACGTAGGCGTGCCCGAGGACCGCGACGACTTCTTGTGGGTGGTCGACTTCCCGATGTTCGAATGGGACGAGGCCGAGAAGCGCTGGGACCCGATGCACCACCCGTTCACCGGCCCCACCGGCGACCTCGACTCCGATCCCGCCACATGGCGCTCGCGCGCGTATGACCTGGTCTGGAACGGCGCCGAGATAGGCGGGGGATCGATCCGCATCAACACCCCCGAGGTGCAGCAGAAGGTGTTCGAAGCGATCGGCCTCTCGCCCGAGCAGGCCGCCGAGCGCTTCGGCTTCCTGCTCGAGGCGCTGACCTACGGCGCGCCGCCCCACGGCGGCGTGGCCTTCGGCATCGACCGGATCGTGGCGTTGCTGGCCGGCCGCGAGACCATCCGCGACGTTATCGCCTTCCCCAAGACGGCCAGCGGGTTCGACCCGCTCACCGGCGCCCCGGCCCCCGTCGACGACGGGCAGCTGCGGGAGCTGGGGCTGAAGGGGCTCGCCCCGCCCGCCTGAGGGGGGGCGTACGCGGGGAGCGTCCGCTGCTAGCGTTTCGGCAGGCTCGAGCTTGTCCGCCAGCCGGCTCACCACGTTGAGCCAATACCAACGGGATGGGTGTCTGGACTCGGTGCGCGCCAGGCCCCCGCGAAGGGATGCGTCGCAAGACGTGACCCCGCAGCGGGTGGCAGGTTCTCACCGGAGGACGCCCGAGCTTGCATGAGCAGGCCCAACCCGGTGCCGGCAACGGCAAGTTGGGGCCCTTTCACGTATCGGGTGAAACCGGGCATGGCTTCGTATCCTGACTTGATGGCCCTCCCCACCAGCGTCGAGCCCTTGCGGCTGCGAGACCATCTCTCCTCCCCCCGGGGGCTCGGTGCGCTGGCGCGGGCTCCGTACACCGGCGCCGCCGGCGGGGCTGCGTGTGGCGATCTGATCCGCGTCTCGGTCAGGGCCTCCGGCGATCGCGTGACCCAAGCGGGGTTCGAGGCCAGGGGGTGTGGCGCGGTGCGCGCGGCCGGGAGCGCTGTGGTCGAGCTGGTGGAGGGCGAGCACGTCCTGCGCGCCGCCCGGCTCACGCCGGCCGACGTGGCCGGGGAGCTGGGGGGACTGGCGCCCGCGGCCATGCACGCGGCCGAGCTGGCCGCCGACGCCCTGCACCGCGCGCTGGGCATGGCCGCCCGGGACGGAGCGGTCGAGATCGCGGGCGCGAGCGGCCGTACCGTCGTGGCCATGAGCGGCGGAGTCGACAGCGCCGCCGCCGCCCAGATCGCCCTCGACGGCGGCGAGGAGGTGATCGGGGTGACGCTCGAGCTGTGGTCCGATCCGGCCACCGACGGCGAGAAGAGCTGCTGCTCCCCCCAGGCGGTCACGGGAGCCCGGGCCCTCGCCCACCGCATGGGCCTCCCGCACTTCACGCTCGACCTGCGCGAGCGCTTCCGCGCGGACGTGGTCGATGACTTCCTGGACGGCTACGCCGGCGGCGGCACCCCGAATCCGTGTGTGCGCTGCAACGGCCTGGTCCGCTTCGACGCGATGCTCGACCTGACACGGCGCCTGGGCTCCGGGCGCCTGGCCACCGGCCACTACGCCCGAATATTCGACGACGGGGAGGGGCCGCTGGTGCGCGCCGCGTCGGATCCGGCCAAGGACCAGAGCTACGTGCTCGCGCGCCTTGACGGCGATGAGCTGATCCGCCTGCGCTTCCCCCTCGGAGAGATGGAGAAGCCACGGGTGCGCGAGCTGGCCGAAGCGGCTGGACTGCCCGTGGCGCGCAAGCCCGAGAGCCAGGACCTGTGCTTCTTGGCCGGTAGCGGCTCGCGCGCGTTCATGCAACGCCACGGCGACGAGCGCGTGCATGGGGCCGAGAGGGGCGGCGACATAGTCGACCGCCGCGGCAACCTGCTGGGGACGCATGGGGGACACCACCGGTTCACCGTCGGACAGCGCCGGGGGATCGGCGTGGCCGCCGCCGAGCCCCTCTTCGTGCTGGCCAAGGACGCCGAGCGCAACCGCGTCGTGGTCGGGCCCCGGTCGGAGCTGGCCACGAGTCGGGTGGTGATGGCGCCGGGCGTGCTCCACCGCGCCGGTGAGCGCGCGGATTCGGTCCGCCTGCGCTACCACGCCCCCGCGGTGCCCTGCTCGCTCGATGGAGATCCCGAGGCGGGTGCCCAGAGGCAAATCAGCGCGCGACTTCGGCGCGAGGTCGCGGCCGCCGCGCCCGGTCAGAGCGCGTGCCTGATGGACGGCGAGCTCGTCGTCGGGTGGGGAACGCTGCAGGCCTCCGGAGACGGCGTGAACGGTGTCTGAGCGCATCGAGCTGACCGCACCCCTGGACGGCGACTTCGGGGCCGTGGTGCGGCTGATCGTGGGTGGCATCTCGGCGCGCGTCGACCTGGGCTTCGAGGAGATGGATGACCTGCAGCTGGCCATCGAGCGATTGCACGCCGAGGCCGGCGGACAGGAGCGGCTGACGCTCGACTTCGATCTGTCGCCGGGCCGGGTGCGCGTGCGCCTGGGCCCGCTGCTCGAGCGGGGGCTGGCCGATGCGCTGCAGCGCGGCCCGGTGGCAGGCGCCCTGACGCTCAAGGGGGTGCTGGACACCCTGGTGGACTCCTACGGGGTCGAGGAGGCCGCCGACGGCCGGCTGTTCATCCGCATCGTGAAGCTGGTGAACGCATGAGCGCTCCCCAGACGGCCGGCGTCCGCGCCCGCGAGGTGGACCGCGAGCTCCTGCGACGCCTGCACGAGGAGGGAGACGCGACCGCCCGCGAGCGGCTGGTAGCCCGCCATCTTCCCCTGGTGCGGTCTCTGGCGCGGCGCTACGCGGGCCGCGGCGAGGCGCTGGAGGACATAGAGCAGGTGGGGGCGATCGGGCTGCTCAAGGCGATCGACCGCTTCGAGCTCGGCCGGGAGGTGTCGCTCGCCACCTACGCCACGCCGACGGTGGTGGGCGAGATCAAGCGCCATTTCCGCGACAAGGGGTGGGCCATCCGCGTGCCCCGCGCGCTGCAGGAGCTGAACGCCCGCATGTCGGCCACCATCGACCGGCTGACCTCGCGCCTGGGGCGGTCGCCGACCGTGGCCGAGATCGCGCTCGAGCTGAAGACCACGCCGGAGGAGGTGCTGGAGGCGCTGGAGGTGGGGACGGCCTACACCACGCTCTCCCTGTCGGGGGGCCCGGGCGGCGAGGAGGAGGCAGACCCTCTCGAGAGCCTGGGGGAGGAGGACGAGGAGTTCGCACGCAGCGAGGACCGGGCGGCGCTGGCGCCGGCGATGTCGCGCCTGCCCGCCCGCGAGCGGGAGATACTGCGGATGCGCTTCGAAGAGGGCCTGCCCCAGACCCAGATCGCCGAGCGCGTCGGGCTCTCCCAGATGCACGTCTCGCGGCTGATCCGCAAGGCCCTCGTCGCGATGCGCGACGACCTGGCGTGAGGCCGCTTATCGCGGCCGTCGTCTTCGCCCTCGCGGTGCTCGCCGCCGGGTGCAGCTCGGGGATCAGCGGTGATCGCGTGGATGCCCGCAAGGGCGGCTCGGTGCTCGTCGGGCTGCCCAGCGGACCGGACTCGCTCGACCCCGCGGTCGCGACGAGCCCAGAAGCGTTGCAGGCCCTGTGGCTCGCCTATACGCCGCCTCTGACCTACCGTCATGCGGGTGGGGCCAGGGGGACCGAGATCGTGCCCGGCCTGGCCGAGCGGATGCCCGAGGCATCGGGCGGGGACACGACGTTTCGCTTCACCTTCCGCGACGGGCTGCGCTATTCCGACGGGCGTCCGCTGCTGGCCGGGGACTTCGAGCGCGCGATCACCCGGGCGCTGGTCCTGAGCCCCGTGGCGCGTCGCGAGCTCGCCGGCGTAGTCGGAGTGGCCGCCGCACGCCGAGGCCAATCGGAAGGGGTCGAGGGCATCGTCACCGACGAGCGCACCCGCACCGTCCGCATCGAGCTCGCCGCACCCGATCCGGGCTTTCCGCGCGTGCTCGCGTCGACCTGGGCGGCGCCCGTCCCCTCCGGCACCCCCGCGCGGGACATCTCGTCATCGCCGCCCGCCGGCATCGGTCCCTATCGCCCTGAGGGCGCGTCAAGGGGAAGGGCCTACGTGCTCTCGCGCCGGCGCGGCTTTCGCCTGGCCAACGTCCCCGAGGGCAACGCCGACCTGATCACGGGCGTGGTTGTCCGGGACTCGTCGCGCCGCACCGACCAGGCGCTCCGAGGGCGACTGGACATCACCCAGGGGGAGCCGCCGATACCACGCCTGCCCGAGATCCGCTCCGAGGACAAGGAGCGCTACCGCGAGTTTCGGACTCTCTCGGCCCGCTTCGTGTCGTTCGACCTGTCTCGCCGGCCGTTTCGCGACAAGGACCTCCGCCGCGCGGTCTCCTTCGCGCTGGACCTGCAGACCCTGGTCCGGATCGAGGAGGGGTTCCTGATCCCCAGCTGCAACCTGATCCCGCCGCAGGTGGCGGGATACGCGCGGCTGGACCCGTGTCCCTACGGCCCCCGTGAGGGGGATGCCGACCTCGTGCGCGCCGAGCAGCTGGTCCGCCGCTCGCGCGACCGAAAGGTCGCGGTCGTCGTCGACGGCGGGTCCGGGCCGCGCGCCGCCGCGCTGGCTCGCTACGGGGTGGGCACCTTGCGCAAGATCGGCCTGCGCGCGCGTCTGGCCCGCTCCGAGCGCGACTCGCGCCGCGCCCAGCTGCGCTTCGCGGAGATCTTGCCCGTGCAGCCCCACCCGGCGGCCTACATCGGCGTGGTCGACGATGCCCGCATCCGCCGCGACGCGCTGGCCGCCCAGCGTGACGGGACCGTCGCGCAGACGGTGGTGAGGTGGGCCGACCTGGACAAGCGGGTCGCGGCAGGGGGGCTGGCGGCTCCCTACGGGGTGGCCACCACCGGCGTGCTGCTCTCCGAGCGGCTCGACGCGGCCAACTGCCTGCGCTTCAGCCCGGTCTATGGCACCGACCTGTCAGCGCTGTGCCTGCGCTGACTTGCGCACCGGGCCACCGAGGTCCGGCTCATAGACTCTCAGCAATGCAGTCGGCGGAGATCCGCGAGCGCTTTCTCTCCTTCTTCGAGGAGCGGGGACACAAGCGCATGCCCTCGGCCTCGCTGGTCCCCTCCGGCTACGACCCGACCGTGCTTCTCACCACCGCCGGGATGCAGCCCTTCAAGCCGTACTTCCGCGGTGAGGAAGAGCCCCCGTCGCCGCTCCTGACCTCCTGCCAAAAGGTCTTTCGCACCACCGACATCGAGAACGTGGGTCTCACCGCGCGCCACCTCACGTTCTTCGAGATGCTCGGCAACTTCTCGGTCGGCGACTACTTCAAGGACGGTGCGGCCCGCTTCGCCTGGGAGCTCTCCACCGAGGGCTTCGGCTTCGACTCCGAGAGCATCTGGATCACGGTGTTCGGCGGCGACGCGGAGCTGGGCATCGGGCCCGACGAGGAGGCGATCGAGCACTGGAGGGCGATTGGGGTCCCCGACGAGAGGATCGTTCGGCTGGGCGTGGAGGACAACTTCTGGAAGTCGGGCCCCACGGGGCCGTGTGGGCCGTGCTCGGAGCTGTACCTGGACCGGGGGCCGGACTTCGGCGCCGAGACCGACCGCCCCGGGGACGACACCGAGCGCTTCCTGGAGTACTGGAACCTGGTCTTCATGCAGTACGAGCTGCACGCCGACGGCTCGCTGACCGAGCTCCCTCGGCGCAACATAGACACGGGCCTGGGCCTCGACCGGATGGCGGCCATCCTCCAGGACGTCGCTTCGGTCTTCGAGACCGACCTGTTCGCGCCCCTGATCGAGTTCGGCGAGCGGCGGTCTCAGCGCAAGTCAGGTGAGGACTTCGCCACCACCCGCGCGCTGCGCATCCTGGCCGACCACGGCCGGGGGGCGACCTTCCTGCTGGCCGACGGGGTGGTTCCCTCCAACGAGGACCGCGGCTACATCCTGCGCCGCATCCTTCGGCGCGCGATTCAGCAGGGCCGGCGCCTGGGCATACCCGAGGGCTTCGTCTGCGACCTGTGCCAGGTGGTCATCGACACCATGGGCGAGCCCTACCCGCAGCTGCTGGAGGAACGCGCCACGATCATGCGCTGGGCGGCGGCCGAGGAGGAGGGCTTCGGGCGCACGCTCGCGCAGGGCGAACGGCTGCTGGGCGAGCTGATCGGGCGCGCACGCTCGGAGGGCGCCCAGGCGGTGGGGGCCGGGGACGCCTTCAAGTTGCACGACACCTTCGGCTTCCCGTTCGAGCTGACCCAGGAGCTGCTGGCCGAGCAGGGGCTGGGCGTGGACGAGCAGCAGTTCGCGGCGCTGATGCAGCGGGCTCGGGAGGTGGCCCGGGGCGACCAGCGCTCCTCGGCCGGCGACTCGGCGCGCGGGGCGGCATCGAGCTTCGCGAGGGCCGCCGGCTTCACCACCAACTTCGTGGGCTACGAGTCCACCGAGGCCGACACGGTCGTCAGGGCGCTCCAGCGCGAAGACGGCAGGATGCTGGCCAAGCTCGAGGACAGCCCCTTCTACCCGGAGGGGGGCGGCCAGGTCTCCGACGCCGGGTCGATCGAGACAGCCACGGGGAAGGCCCGAGTGGCCGAGGTCGTCCGCCTGGGAGGCGACCAGGCCCTTTCCCTGGAGCCGCTGGAGGGCGAGCTGGTGGAGGGCGAGCGCGCGCACGCGGTGGTGGAGCGAGACGCCCGCCTGGCCACCATGCGCAACCACACGGCCACCCACCTGCTGCACGCCGCGCTTCGCGAGCGGCTGGGGGCGCACGTCCGCCAGGCCGGCTCCTACGTCGGTCCCGACAAGCTGCGCTTCGACTTCACCCACGGCGAGCGCCTGAGCGGGGACGACCTGCACGCGGTCGA